>CALYNW010000196.1 GCA_945224895.1 uncultured Clostridia bacterium | reverse complement strand
TTCTCGAAGTCTGCCAGCGTGTAGAAATTAAATATTTAACTTTTTCTACACGCTGGAACCCCACTTGAAAAATCAAGCGGGGTTTTTATAATGGCTTATTTTGTTTTAACTGATTTTACGGTTGACCATTTGCCGTAAACCTTAACGCCGTTTACCTTTGTATATGCTCTTACACGAACATAGTAGGTTCTTTTGCTTTGAGCCGTTTTAATTGTCTTTGACTTAGTGCTTGCGGAGAAGGTTGTTATCTTGTAGTTTGAAGAAAAGTCCTTCTTTGTTGACCACTGAATCTGATATCCTGTGCAAACAGCAGAGCCGAGTTTTACCTTTATGCTCTTTTTAGCAGGAGTTGTTATTGATGAAATAACTCCTTTAAGCGGAACTGTTGTTGCTTTGATATAATCGCTCTTTGCACCTTCCTTACCGTCAACAACGGCTGAAATTCTGAACTTGTAAATCGTACCTGCTTTAAGCTTTGATACCTTGTATGAGCTTACTGTATTGCTTACCTGAGCAATTTTTTCATATTTCTTTGTTGTGTCATTGTAACGGTAAATTATATATTCTGTTGCATCTGTAGCCTTATCCCAAGTAAGCCTGATAGCGCTTGTTGATTTTGACTTAACGGCAAAGCCTGTTACTGTAGGAATTTTATAGTTAGGGTTTGCAGTAGAGCAAACAGAGCATTTTGGAGCGTTCACACCGAAATTATGACCTGTTGCCTTTATAACATTTTCCTTGTAGGTATTACCGCATACGGAACAGGTGTAAAGAGTGCAGCCATCCTCAGTGCAGGTAGGAGCCACTACCTTAGATGTGTACTTATGACCGTCATAGCACACAGGAAGAGCCTTTAAAAATACTTCAAGACCGAAAAGGGCATCCTTTGTTGCATAAAGATTTTCGTCACCGTCATATGTGAATACACCTGTTGTCTTGCTTTCAAATTTGCAAAGGTCAGCATAAACTGCCTCAGCCTTTGTGATATTGCCCATTGCTGAATAGGCGGCAAGTGCAAGAGCGGTTGAATCGGGATTAGCAGACTTTGAATATTCGGCATTGCTGAAATATCCGCCGTCTGTTTTATACTTTTCTATAATTGTAAGAGCGTCGTCTACAGCTTCCTTGTAATCCTTGTAATAGGGAGCCATTGCAACAACAAACTGGCAGGTGTTGTCACAGCTAAAGCCGTACCAGTCCATACCGAAGCCCTTTGTATAATATGTTGAAACGAAGCTGTCGCATATTTGCTTAATAAATTCCTTGCCGAGCTTCGCTTTTTCGGCACCCTGAAGTGTTACTCTGTAATAATAAGGATTGTCCTGATTATTCTTCAAATCAACCTGAGAGAAGGAATATGCAAGGTTGTAGCCGTAGAAAGCTTCCGGATTATATCCGAGAGCATCAAGAGCTAAAATTACTGCACCGTAAGCGGCAGGACTTTCAACTCTTGTAACAATAGGATTCCACTCTGAATCGTATTCGGTATGCGTAACTAAAAGCTTAGCGTGGTTTTCATCAAGATTTTCCTTAACGCTTGCAACGAAGCCGTCCTTGTAGGCACTTACATCCTTACCTGAATTGATAACCGTGAGAAAATCAACTGCGTTATCAACAGTAAAGCCGGATACGTCCTTTGTGACATATTCTACTGCACCGTTAATTTGAGATTTAATTGTTTCTGTTTTTGGCTTTGTTGTTTCTGCCATAGCAAGCATACCTGTAAACAGGCTTGTTATAACTATGCACAGAGCCATTGTGACTGATATTAGTTTTTTCATATTAATTACCTCCCTATATGAATTTATGATATATCAGCAGGTGTATGAAAATACAACCTTATCACCCTTTGAAAGCTTATATAAGCCACAGCTTTTCTGCGGAAATACGTCATTGACGCTGTATAGCCAGCCACTGCTTTTACCGCAGTCCTTTTCATCAATATTGTTAATTCCTGCAACATAAACACCAAAAGATGTTTTTTGAGCATTAATTTTTATATTGTTATCAGAGCATGCCTTTTCCAAGGCGTCGTAGGCAGTTGAGCCTGACGGCAATGTTACGGTATATTTATCAAGAATTACACCGTTTGAGGGCACATAGCTATTGTGTCCTGTCTTGAGATTATCAATATTGTCAAGTATTGCACTGCATTCAATTAAAACATCACAGGTTATTTCCGAATATGATGTTGTGGCTTTTTCTGTTTTTGCTTCTTCTACAGTGGTGTTTATCGTTGTTTCCTGATTATTTTCGGTAGTGTGTGGAATGTCATCGGCTGACTGTGTCGTCGTACTTAAGGATACAGATGTTGTACTGCTTTTTATTTTCTTTGAAGCGGAGCTGTTTTTTTCTGATTTAACAGTTGCTTTTGCCGAGCTTATCTGCTTTGATTTTGATGTGCTTTTAGCTGTACTGCTTTGCACCGTCGTCTCTGTGATGCTTGAAATTTCATCTTCGGCAAAAACGGTGCCTTCAGTTGCTTTCACCGTAGAATATGTACTTTCCCCTTCAGGTACGGATAAAGGCTGACTCTCCGGTGAGCAAGCACAGAATAATATACAAATGCTTATAAGTAAAGCAAAAGCACAGCAAAATTTACGCATAAACAAAACCCCTGACCGATAGGCAGAGGTATAGCAGGTACTTAAATTCTTAGCTCTCCCTCTGCCCGAAAGCCGAATTCTATTTAGGCAGGTCTCCCGGCTCGTGATATAGCTACGCTTGAAAAAACGCCTTCTCAGTTTCCCAATGGCATATGCTTCCTCTTCATCACATACGGTAATGGCGGTTGCTCAGGCATCGCACCTGATTCCCTTTTAATCCCACGTCAAATATCACAAGCCTGACGCAGGAACCTTGTCTATTATTTTGAAATAAGTATATCACCGCTTAATTTGAATGTCAATAATACCCGAATTTATTTTATATTATCCTGTTAATAAGCGGTTGATTATTTGAATATCTGTTTATATTTTCAAGGATATTTTTATAAATTCTTTGAACGGTAAGATTTGTTATTCCTGCGATATGCGGTGTTAAAATCAGCTTATCCTTAATCCTGTCATC
>CALYNW010000195.1 GCA_945224895.1 uncultured Clostridia bacterium | reverse complement strand
AATCCGAACTTTGCGTCGATTTCCTCCTGCTCCATACCTAAAAGCTCAAACATCTTATTCTGAAGCTCGCAGTCGGTAATTCTCATTGAGCCTGAGGAAAGCTCAATACCATTTAACACAAGGTCAAATGCCTTCGCCCTAACCTTGCCTTTATCGGTATCAAGATAATCAATGCACTCCTCCATAGGCATTGTAAACGGATGGTGCATTGCAACCCATTCGCCTGTTTCCTCATCCTGCTCAAAGAAAGGCATTTCCGTAATCCAAAGATAATCCCACTTACCCTCAGGGATTATACCAAGCTCCTTAGCAATGATTAGACGAAGAGAACCGAGGATTGAAAGAGCAGAAGATGTCTTATCGGAAATGATAAATACGCAGTCGCCCTTTTCTACGCCTAATGTATCGCAAAGTGCCTTTAGCTCGCCTTCCTTAAGGAATTTTGAAAATGAACAATTTGGCTCCTCGTCAGCCCATCTCACATATGCAAGTCCCTTTGCACCTATTCCCTTAGAGAGTTCGATAAGCTTGTCAATCTTCTTTCTTGTGTAAACAGTAGAAGAATTTTTAGCAACTATTGCCCTAACTGAGCCACCGTTTTCGATAGCGTTTTTAAACACAACAAAATCCGTTTTGTCTGCCCAATCGGTAATGTCGTTAATGAGCATATCAAAACGAGTATCCGGCTTATCGGAGCCGTAGCTTTCCATAGCCTGAGCAAAGGTCATTCGCTTAAGAGGAAGTGTAATATCAACATCAATAGTTTCCTTCATAAGCTTTTTGATAAAGCCCTCTGCCATTTCCATAATATCGTCTGTATCAACAAAGGACATTTCAAGGTCAATCTGTGTGAATTCAGGCTGTCTGTCAGCTCTCAAATCCTCATCCCTAAAGCAACGTGCAAGCTGAATATATCTGTCAAAGCCTGCCACCATACAAAGCTGCTTATAAATCTGCGGAGACTGTGGAAGAGCATAGAATTTGCCGTTATGTACACGTGACGGAACAACATAGTCTCTTGCACCCTCGGGAGTTGATTTTATAAGCATAGGAGTTTCAATTTCAATAAAATCGTTTGCGTAAAAATATTCTCTTGCGATTTTTGCAATTTTATGGCGCATAAGAATATTCTGCGTCAATTTCTGATTTCTCAAGTTGAGATAACGGTATTTTAAGGTTGTTTCGTCGCCGACTCTTTCGGAATTTACAATTTCAAAGGGAGGTGTCTGTGCCTTAGAAACAATGCGGAATTCCTTAACATTAATCTCAATTTCACCTGTGGGGATATCCTTATTTTTGCTTTCACGCTCACAAACCGTTCCCACAGCGGCAACAACATATTCACTTCTGACGCTTTGAGCCTTGGCAAAAACCTCTCTGTCGGTAGCGTCATTAAAGGAAAGCTGAACAATGCCTGTTCTGTCTCTCAAATCAATGAAGATAAGGTTTCCCAAATCTCTCTGTCTCTGACACCAGCCGAAAAGAGTAACCTCTTTTCCTGCGTCGGAAAGCCTTAATTCACCGCAATAATTCGTTCTTTTAAGTCCTTTTATAGTTTCTGTTTCCATAGCTTACTCATCCTTGTTATTTACTGAGAATAGTGAAGAAAAATCAAATTCCTCACCGTTGATTTCCAAATCTGCTAATTGCTCGGAAAGCGAAATATTATAAAAGCCGTTTACAAAGGCAGTCAAATCAATTTCATTTTCCTCACCGCTTGACATATTTTTAAGCACAGCCTTGCCGTTATCAACCTCATTATCACCGATAACGATATTGAATTTAGCACCAAGCTTGTCCGCATATTTCATCTGAGCACGCAAGCTTCTCTGATTAAGGTCCATAATCACCGAAAAGCCCTCAGCCCTCATATCCTTTGCAAGCTCAACAGCCTTAACTGTTGCCTTATCGCCCAAAGCGCAGATAAACAAATCGGGAACCTCGGGGCTTGGAAATTCACAGCTCTGTGCCTCCATAAGAAGCATAAGCCTTTCAAGTCCCATTGCAAAGCCAAGTGACGGTGTATGCTGACCGCCAAGCTCCTCCACAAGTCCGTCATATCTTCCGCCACCGCAGACAGTACCCTGTGCACCGATTGAATTTGAAACAAATTCAAATACGGTTTTCGTATAATAATCAAGTCCACGTACAATCTTGGGATTGACTGTATACTCAATATTCATTGCCCTGAGATATTCCTGCACCTTTACAAAATGCTCCTTGCACTCATCACAAAGATAATCCGTAATAGCCGGAGCACCTGCTGCAATTTCAGAGCATACAGGACTTTTGCAGTCAAGAATTCTCATAGGATTTCTGTCAAGCCTACCCTTACAGGTATCGCACAAATCCTCTTCTCTCTTTGAGAAATATTCTTTAAGTGCTTTATGATATTCAGCCCTGCAGGTAGGACAGCCGATTGAGTTAATCTCCAGACTTAAATCCTTAACGCCGAGTGTTTCAAAAATCGAATTTGCAAGAGAAATCATTTCCGCATCTGCAAGAGGTGACTGTGTACCGAAGCACTCAACACCGAACTGATGAAATTCTCTCAAGCGTCCTGCCTGTGGCTTTTCATATCTGTAGCAGGAGGTCAGGTAGCATATCTTCTGAGGCATAGCCTCATTGCAAAGACCGTTTTCAAGAAACGCTCTTACTGCGCCTGCAGTACCCTCGGGTCTTAATGTTATTGACCTACCGCCCTTATCGTCAAAGGTGTACATCTCCTTTTGAACAACGTCAGTTGTGTCGCCTACACCTCTCTGAAAAAGCTCGGTATGCTCGAAAACAGGAGTCCTCATTTCCTTATATCCGAACTTTGACGCTATGTCAAGAACAGTAGCCTCAATATACTGATGCTTGTGTATATCCTTCGGAAGGGCGTCCTTAGTGCCCTTAATCGCTTTAGTTATTAACGCCATATCTATAGCCTTTCTGTTGCTGAAATTATTATATATAAATGCCAAAATTCTTGCGTGAATAACACACAAGAATTTAAAGCAAAATTATTTCGACTGATTATACCTTGGATTAACGATTTCTCTCCACGCAAAATCGCCGCGCGCAACACCTCTGATAAGCGCCTCCGCAG
>CALYNW010000194.1 GCA_945224895.1 uncultured Clostridia bacterium | reverse complement strand
TATATTTGTTGCACGCTGGTGTGGCGAAATCGGCAGACGCAAGGGACTTAAAATCCCTCGGTAGCAATACCGTACCGGTTCAAGTCCGGTCACCAGCACCAAAGCAGACAGTACCTTAACGATACTGTCTGCTGATTAATGCCGGCGTGTCGGAATGGCAGACGATGCGGACTCAAAATCCGTTGGTGGCAACACCGTGTGGGTTCAAGTCCCACCGCCGGCACCAAAACGTAAATCCGTTCTCGAAAGAGGGCGGATTTTCGTTTTGTATTATTCATTTTTAAGAAATTATTGTTGAAATAAGAAATATATTGTGATAACATAAATATGTAAGAATTACAGCTTGGCTAATACTTCCCACGGTCGAGCTGTAATCACTTGCAGGAAGAAACTGATTGTTTCTTCCTTTTTTATGACAATTTTGATTTAATTTTTTCGTACACCTCAACAACTTTAAATTTGGCTGTATATCCGCTGTTTACAAGCTCCATTTCATCCTCGGAAAGATAATCACTCATAGATTCAC
The DNA here is from genome assembly GCA_945224895.1 of uncultured Clostridia bacterium. Lineage (GTDB taxonomy): Bacteria > Bacillota > Clostridia > Oscillospirales > Acutalibacteraceae > Eubacterium_R. The sequence continues at coordinate 2,573 of CALYNW010000194.1, read as the reverse complement.
TGCAAGCGGAAAGACAGACTGACGGGAAAATTATACACCACCAGTTATGTCCTTTTCCCTCCCCTATTGTTATTTTAAGCGAATTATATACTCCGGCAGGAAGCGTAAAGTCATCATAAACCCGAGTTTCAAAAAATTCCTTTACAACCTCGGTTTTAACATCGTAATTGCTCCCCTGACTTTCGAGATATTCTTTAGAAAGTCTATATAATTCCTCTAAGCTTTCCTTAGCTATATCAATATTTTCTTCAAGATTTTGACCTATGAATAAGTCAGATGTATTTTCAAGAATATAATTTTTTAATCCAAGCTTTAGATTTTGGTCATAGGTTGAATCTGAATTTGCGAGAATATGGAGTCTGAATACCTTATCGCTTATATTTTCAGATGTTTTAATAAGTGGTTGAGTAATTCCGACAATAAGAACAAGTGACATAAAAACGGGTAAAAAGATTTTAGTTATCTTCATAAAAAAGACCTGCCTTTCAGCTTATGATTGGCAGGTTTTTCTAAATTTATTCTGTTTTTGCAAATTTTTCTCCGATTTCATTAATAAGATATTTTCCGTTGCTTTGCTCTGTCAGTCTGCTTTGCAGAAAATCCTTCAGCTCAGCTTTAATACTGAAAGTTACTTTAACATTATCAGCAAATTCTGTATTATCAATATTCGCTTTTACACTGCTTAAAAGTATATTCAGTCTTTCATAAAAGCTATAGTCAACCGAAACGGTGAAAACCTTACACAGGGACATAGTGATTATATTACCGGATTCCACAGCAATTTTAGACCCGTGAGAATATGCTCTGATAAGACCGCCTGCACCGAGAAGAATACCGCCGAAATATCTTGTTACAACTACGCAGACGTCAATAAGTTTTTCCTTAAGCAGCACATCAAGAACAGGTACGCCGGCAGTTCCGCTTGGTTCACCGTCGTCAGAAGAACGCTGAATGTTATTCTCTCTGAGAACATAGGCAGAGACATTATGCGTAGCATCCCAGTGCTTACTTTTAATTTTACTGATAAATTCTGTTGCTTCTGCCTGTGTTTTTACGGGACAGACATAACCGATAAATCTTGATTTTTTCTCGGTGAATTCATCAAAGCTTTCTTTTTCAACTGTTTTATATTCTATATCCATAACAAAATCATAAAAAAACAAGGCAACATTAAATTATGTTGCCTTTAATTAGATTAGCCCTTTTTAGCGTATCTCTTGTTGAATCTGTCAACACGTCCGCCTGTATCAACAAGCTTCTGCTTACCTGTGAAGAATGGGTGGCACTTTGAACAGATGTCAACCTTCATTTCACTCTTAGTGCTCTTTGTCTCATATGTTGCACCGCATGCACACTTAACTGTGCAGGTGTCATAATTTGGATGGATTCCGTCTTTCATTAACTTTCACCTCTTTGCAAGTTATCTAATTACGCTTTGATATATTAACACAAGAGTTAATAAAATGCAAGCATTTTTTTTAATTATTTATATATACACACCTTTTGAAGGTGAAAAGAGTATAAAACAGTCTCTTTTACAGGCTTTTGTAAAGTCTTTTCGATGGCTGATTTATAAAATGCAATTTGCTTTTTGTAACGTTCTAAAAGCTCTTTTTCGTCCTTTACTCTATCGGTTTTATAATCCACAAGAACAAGCTTTCCCTTTTCCTCAAAAACGCAGTCAGCAATTCCCTGAATGAGAACATTATCATCAAAGCCGTTTCCGTAAATTTCATCTGCTTTAACAAATGATGTAACCTTAATTTCTCTGTAAATTCTGTCGGAGCAAAACATTCTTTCGGCAAAATCGGAATTAAAGAATGATGACAGCCTTTTTCTGTCAAGACCTTCAGCCTGTTCCTCGGTAATAAAGCCGTTTTCCTTAAGTCTGTTTATTTCCTCCTCTAAATCAAGCCTTGCTTTTTCATAATTGCAAAACTGCATAAATGTGTGCATTGCAGTTCCTCTCTGTGCAGGAGTCATTTCCGATTTACTCAAAAACGCAGGCTTTGATGATGTGATAAACTCAAAGCTGTTCTCACTGTCATCAAGAGAAGAAGCGGTCATTTTAGCGTTGATTTTTGAAAGCGGAGCTCTTTCATAATGATACGAAAGCCTATCTGAAATTTTCTTTAATGTTTCCTCGATATAGGGTTCAAATTCAGGCTTAACTTCTGTGCTTTCAATATCGAAATCGTCCTTTAACTCTATATCCATATCAAAATTCGATATAAGAGGTTTTTCGGTAAATCCTGAAATTTCTCTTAATTTTCCGCCGTCCTTATGAAGCAGACCGCACAGGAGAAGAAAATCAGCGTCATTAGTTACTTTTTTACAAATATACGGATCAACTTTTCCTAAACAAATGTATCCTGAAAGCTTAGCAAGCTTTTTTTCAATATCATTACAGGTGACAAAGGTTATAAACTGCTCCTTTGCTCTTGTCATTGCCACATAAAGCACTCTGAGGTTTTCACTCATAAGCTCAAAGGAATTTTTATTTTTTATTACAGAATACGGTATTGACCTGTCTCTTATACACATCTCCGAGCCCACGAGACTAGGCATGATCT
>CALYNW010000193.1 GCA_945224895.1 uncultured Clostridia bacterium | reverse complement strand
TATGCAGGTTGTCGCAACGGGTGATTCCATCAAGGTGCCCGTAGGAGAAAAAACTCTGGGCAGACTCTTTAATGTTGTCGGCGACACCATAGATGATTTGGAAAATTTGGATAACGAGGAGCATTGGTCAATTCACCGCAAGGCTCCAAGCTTTGACGAGCAGGCATCAGAGGTCGAGATTTTGGAAACCGGTATTAAGGTTATCGACCTGCTTACACCTTATCAAAAGGGCGGAAAGATTGGCTTGTTCGGCGGTGCGGGTGTTGGTAAAACCGTTCTTATTCAGGAGCTTATCACCAATGTTGCAACACAGCACGGAGGATATTCGATCTTTACCGGTGTGGGTGAGCGTTCAAGAGAGGGTAACGACCTTTGGAACGAAATGAAGGAGTCGGGTGTTATTAACAAAACCGCCCTTGTTTTCGGTCAAATGAACGAGCCGCCGGGAGCAAGAATGAGGGTTGCTCAAACCGGTCTTACCATGGCAGAGTATTTTCGTGACAGAGAGCACCAGGATGTTCTTTTGTTCATTGACAATATCTTCAGATTTATTCAGGCAGGCTCGGAGGTATCTGCACTTTTGGGCAGAATGCCGTCTGCGGTAGGCTATCAGCCCACCCTTGCCACCGATGTCGGCGAATTGCAGGAAAGAATTACGTCAACCAAAAACGGCTCAATCACATCTGTTCAGGCTGTTTATGTTCCTGCCGATGACCTTACCGACCCTGCTCCTGCAACAACCTTTGCCCATCTTGACGCAACAACCGTTCTTTCAAGAAAGATTGTTGAAAAGGGTATTTACCCTGCTGTTGACCCGCTGGAGTCAAGCTCAAGAATACTTGAGCCTGACGTTGTAGGTGAGGAGCATTATGAGGTTGCAAGAAAGGTTCAGGAGTACCTTCAGAAGTATAAGGAGCTTCAGGACATTATCGCAATTCTTGGTATGGAGGAGCTTTCAGACGAGGACCAGATAACTGTTTTCCGTGCAAGGAAGATTGAAAAATTCCTTTCTCAGCCATTCCATGTTGCAGAGGCGTTTACAGGTCAGCCCGGTATTTATGTACCTGTTGAGGAGTCTGTTAAAGGCTTTAAGGCAATCGTTGACGGCGAGGTTGACGATGTTCCCGAGCAGGCATTCTTCAATACGGGTACTATTGATGATGTTCTTGAAAAAGCAAATATGCTTGAAAAATAAGGTGATGCTATGAATACCTTTCAATTAAAAATTATAGCCTCAAACAGAGTCTTTTTTGACGGCAATGCTCAGAAACTTATTCTTCCCACCATTGACGGCGGTTCCGAGGGCTTTCTTGCTCATCACGAAAACTGCGTTGTTCCTGTTGATGCAGGTGAAATGGATATCACCGATGCCGACGGAAAGGACATTTCTGCCTTTGTAGGTAGCGGATTTATGGAGTTCTTAGATAACTCTGCGCTGATTGTCTGCATATCGGCAGAGCTACCCGAGGAAATTGATGAACGCCGAGCAAGGGAGGCAAAGGAACGAGCCGAGGAGGAGCTCAGAGAACAGCGTTCTCTTCTTGAATATCATCATTCTCAGGCTAACCTCGCAAGAGCAATGGAAAGACTTAAGGTCAAAAACAGACATAAAATATAGCGAAAAGCGATTTGGGTGCGTACCTAAGTCGCTTTTTTTGTTTTAGTTGACTAAGCACGGGTTTTATATTAAAATGGTATTATTCTAAATATGAGGTAAAATTTATGAAATACAATCTGAAAACAGACAATTATAAAGCCTTTGAAAAATTTAAAGAGAATGTCCTTGCACCAAGGTCTTATTTTATACCGTTTAAAAGCATTGATGACCTTGCAAAAACAGATATCAGAAATGAGAGATATTCCTCCTCAATGGTAGAATGTCTTTCAGGTGAATGGGATTTTGCATATTTTAAAAGCTGTAAGGATACTGAAAGGGAAATTGATATCGACAGCATTAGCTTTGATAAAATTCAGGTGCCGTCAACATGGCAGCATACAGGCTACGAAAAGCCTTATTATGTTAATTCAAGGTATCCCTTTAAGCCTAATCCACCATATTTTCCCGAGGATTGCCCTGTTGGAGTTTACAGAAAAAAATTCAGCGTTGACAATTTGTCATTGATATATACAATTTGCTTTCTCGGCGTTGCAGGAAGCCTTGACCTTTTCTGTAACGGAAAATATGTTGGCTATAGTGAGGGCAGTCATAATTCAGCACAGTTTGAGCTTAACGAATTTTTGACTGAGGGAGAAAACGAAATCGTCGTACTTAACCATAAATGGTCAAACGGCACCTATCTTGAATGTCAGGATATGTTTCGCTGTAACGGAATTTTCCGTGATGTTCTTCTCTATAAAACAGGCAAAAATTCTATATACGATTTTGAGGCAAAAACAAAATTCATTTCAGGTGAACAGTATTCCTTGGAGCTTATTCCAAGTTTGAAGATTACAGATGATTGTCAGCTTTCTGTGGCACTTTATGATGACGATAATCTTGTAGCGTCTAAGTCCGCTAATGTATCACCTAAGGAAATCAGTTCATTAAAATTTGAGTCTCTTGATGTTAAGGAATGGTCTGCTGAGATTCCCTATCTCTATGACCTTGTTATCACTCTATCAAAGAACGGAGAAATAATCGAGGCTATAAGAAAAAGCATAGGCTTTAAGCATATTGAAATTAATGGGAATATTTTTCTCTTTAACAATGAACCTATTAAGCTTCTCGGTGTAAATCATCACGATACAAATCCAAAAACAGGCTATGTTATGACTGTTGAGGATATGGAGCAGGACGTTAGACTTGTTAAGGAATATAACGGAAACTGTATCAGAACCTCCCATTATCCTCCCGACCCAACCTTTCTTGACCTTTGCGATGAATACGGAATTTATGTTGTAGACGAGGCTGATATTGAAACCCATGGCTGTGAGACTGAAATTCACAAGGGTGGTGCCTGTTCAAATAATCCAAAGTGGCAGGGACATTACTGGGACAGAGTTTACAGAATGTTTGAGCGTGACAAAAATCATCCCTGCATTACTATGTGGTCCCTTGGAAATCTGTCTCTTATACACATCTCCGAGCCAACGAGACTAG
>CALYNW010000192.1 GCA_945224895.1 uncultured Clostridia bacterium | reverse complement strand
ATTAATTCGACTGATGAATGCAGAGCTTATTCGTTTGAGTCGCTTGAACTGTTTAATTATAATTTTGAAGCATACCTGAATGATGACGAAAATACATATGAGCCTATGATGAGATGCAGTGAGCTTGCAGGCAGAGCAATAAATATTGCTCAGACAACGTCACCTCACGCATTTAGCTATAAGCTCCATAAGCTTAAGGGCTTTTATCACGGTCAGGCAGTTGCGGTATGCCTTGCCTATATTTGGAAATATATGCTTGAAAATTGTAAAACTCCGGAGCTCGAAATATTGCTTGCCGAAACTGAGGTAATCACAGACTTTACTCCCGATACATTCATTTCATTTCTTGAAAAATATCGCCTTACCGATAATCTTGAAATGACACAGGCGGAATTTGACGAAACCGTAAACGGTGTAGATATAAGCCGGCTTTCAAATAACCCAACAGAATTTACAGTCAGGGATATTGAAGAAATATATTCATCATTTATAAAAATAAAGTAACTAATAAAATTCTCCTACATATAATATCCAGAGGTGATATTATGTGCGGAATAGCAGGAATTTTATCAAATGACATAGACCTTAGAGGTCAAAAGCCTCTTATTGAGGATATAAGCAATACTCTGAAAATGAGAGGTCCTGACGCAAAGGGAGAATATATCACAGCCGATACGGCATTAATTCACAGACGTCTGTCGGTTATAGACGTTGAAAAGGGCAGTCAGCCTATGCGTTTCGGCAAATATATAATTGTCTATAACGGCGAGCTTTATAATACCGACGAGGTCAGGAACGAACTGAAATCCTTCGGCTACAGCTTTGACACCCATTGCGATACAGAGGTGGTTTTAAAAGCCTTTGACAGGTGGAAAGAGGACAGCGTTAAAAGGCTAAACGGTATTTTTGCCTATGCCGTTTATGATGAAAAGGAAAAAAGCCTTTTTGCCGCAAGGGACAGAATAGGCGTAAAGCCCTTTTATTACACTAAAAAGAAAAATACCTTTGCCTTTGCCAGCAGGATAAAAAGTCTGCTGCTTGTTCCTAATGTCAGCAGGAAGGTTGACGAAGAGGGAATTAACGAGATATTTATGCTTGGTCCTGCAAAAACAATAGGAAAGGCAGTTTTTAAGGATATAAGCGAGCTTCCGCCTGCCTACTATCTGACGTATAAAGACGGCAGACTTGATATAAAGCAGTATTGGAGAATTACTGCAGAAGAAAATCACGAAACCGAAAAGGAGGCTCAGGAGCATACATATGCTCTTGTAAAGGACTCTGTTGAACGTCAGCTTGTTTCGGATGTACCCCTTGCCGCCTTTTTAAGCGGTGGACTTGATTCTTCAATTATCACAAAAATTGCCTCGGATAAGTATGCCGAGAGAGGCGAAAGGTTTAACACCTATTCCGTGGATTATACGGATAACGATTTGTACTTTAAAAAGAGTGCCTTTCAGCCTAATAAGGATTCGGATTATGTCGGCTTGATGTCTGGTGCGGTTAATTCCGTTCATCATAATGTTGTTCTTAATAATATAGATGTTGCAGACGCTCTTGCTCAGGCAACTGATGCAAGGGGAGTACCCGGCTTTGCAGATGTTGATTCCTCTCTTTTGCTGTTTTGCAAAGAGGTAAAAAAGGACTTTACCGTATGCCTTTCGGGAGAATGTGCCGATGAAATCTTCGGCGGCTACCCTTGGTATCACAGAAAGGAAATACTTTTTGAGGACTGCTTCCCTTGGTCAAGAACAACTGACGTCAGACGAAGTATTTTGACAGACGGCTTTCTTCCAAAGGGTGAAGAATATGCCCGAAACGCTTATGAGCAAACACTGAAGCAAACATCGTATCTTGACGGCGAAAACGATTTTGACAGGCGTATGCGTGAAATGTTTATACTAAATATGAATTGGTTTATGCAGACGCTTCTTGTCCGCAAGGATGTTATGAGCATGGAATCCTCCCTTGAGGTCAGGGTGCCCTTCTGCGACTACCGTCTTGTTGAGTATGCCTATAACCTGCCTTGGAGCATTAAGGCACTTGACGGCAGGGAAAAGGGTATTTTGAGAAAGGCATTTGAAAATGATTTGCCCTATGAAATTGCTTGGAGAAAGAAAAGCCCTTATCCAAAAACCCATAATCCCGAGTATTTCAAGCGTGTATGCGAGCTTGCAGATGTTGTGTTTGAGGATAAGTCAACACCCTTGTATCAATGGATAAATAAATCAGCTCTTGATAGACTGATTGAAAATCCCGACTCTCTTTCAGAGCCTTGGTACGGTCAGCTTATGCGTGTTCCTCAAATTGTGGCATATATTTACCAGATTTATGTGTGGATTAAAAATTACAAGGTTGAGTTTGTAATATAAATATGATATAATATTAGCGTCGACAGAGGATATTAACTGTTGACGCTATATTTCATTAAACGGGATTGTTAATTTATGACTAATGAAGAATATATAAAAGCAATAGATATGCGACGTTCAAGACGTACCTACCGTCCAAAAGGACTTGACAGAGATACTCTTGATGTTATCCAAAGCCTTGTTGATTTGGTGAATGAAAAGGCAAATCTTAATTTTCAGCTTGTTGAGGACGGCACATATCCCTTTACAATGTTTACGGGTAAGTTTTCATACATAGCCGTCTGCGGTCCCGATACTGAAAGGGCAAGGGTTTTAAGCGGTTACTGGGGCGAAATGATTGTCCTTCAATGTGTTTATCACGGCCTTGGCACCTGCTGGGTAACAGGCTCCTATGATGAAAATAAGGTTTACTCCACAATTAATCTTCCAAAGGAGCTTAGGCTTTACGGTCTTATAGTAATCGGCTATGTTAAGGATAAGCTAAGCACTAAGGAAAAAATAATCTATAATGCCACCCATAAGACTAATAAGCCGTATCAGAAGATGTTTGACGTCTGCGACGAAAAACTGCCTGTTTATTACGAATACGGTATGAAGCTTATTGAAAAGGCACCGTCGGCAACTAACAGGCGACCGGTTCATTTTAAATATGAAAACGGCGTTATATCCGCAAGCGTTGATGCACCGTATTCCTGTCTCTTATACACATCTGACGCTGCCGACGATCTTACGCGTGTA
>CALYNW010000191.1 GCA_945224895.1 uncultured Clostridia bacterium | reverse complement strand
ACACGCGTAAGATCGTCGGCAGCGTCAGATGTGTATAAGAGACAGATCAGCATCAATCTCGAACTTGCCGTCACCCTCTGAAATAGCACCGACAGGACACTCTGCTGCACAAGCACCGCATGAAATACAATCGTCTGAAATTGCGTAAGCCATTATTACACCTCCTACACCATATTACTCCTCTAATATAACAGTATATACTGAAAAAATCAAGTAAATTATCAATTAATTTTTATTCTTTTTTTCTTCGGCAGGTTTAGCCTGTCTGACAATTTTTACTGATTCACGGTCAACAACAACAGGTAAGCCGTCCGGAGCCTTGTCAAGCTGAACCTTTAACATTCCCGTTAAAAGCGATGCATCAACAACTGTTCCCCTGCCCTCACGGCAATCAACAACGGTACCCTTAGCCGGAGTAATCTTATGAAGATACTCATAGGAATTCTGCTCATATTTCAAACAGCACATAAGTCTTCCGCAGGTACCACTGATTTTACCCGGTGCAAGTGAAAGCCCCTGATCCTTTGCCATTTTTATAGTAACGGAATGAAAATCATCAAGAAACGTAGAGCAACAAAACGGTCTGCCGCATATACCGAGACCGCCAAGCATTCTGCTTTCATCTCTTACGCCTATCTGACGAAGCTCAATTCTAATATGTAGTGTTGCACCCAAATCTCTTACAAGCTCTCTGAAATCAACTCGTCCGTCAGCAGTGAAATAGAAAATCACCTTTGTGCCGTCAAAGGAATATTCTGCACCTGTCAATGACATCTCAAGGTTATGCTCCTTAATTTTCTGCTCACAGATTTTCAGAGCCTCTTTTTCCTTAACCTTGTTTTCTTCAATTTTTCTTAAATCGTCGTCATTTGCTATTCTGAGCACAGGCTTAAGCTCGGTGGTAATGCTTTCGTCGCTTACCTCCTTTGGGGCATACTGAGCAGCTCCGCTTTCAATTCCCTTAGCGGTTTCAACTATTACAGTTTGACCTTCCTTAATATCAATACCCTTTGGGTCAAAATAATATACCTTGCCCGTATCTTTAAAACGGACACCGACAACCTTCGTCATTATTATGTATCCTCCTATCTGCAGGCGTTTCTTAGGCTGTAGCAGATTTTTGTTATTACGAGTGAATTATTCACGTTCATTAATGCAGTTTTCTTCAAGTCGTCACAAGCCTCGACAAGCCTTAAAAGGCTCTGCCTTGATAGACGTGATTTTAAAAGATTGGCGCTTTCAGACTGACCTGAAATATATTCACAGCCGTTGCCTGCCGTCAAAGCGTCACGGAATATATTTTTAAGCAAATCACAGGCAAAAACTATCGACTGCCTGTCCTTTTGAAAAGCAGAGCAGGCTGTCAAAATGCCATACTCATTTCCTCCTGCAAGAGCCTTGCAAATATCGTTGCACACGCCCACAAGCTCAGCCGTTCTTGTATCCTTAAGGCTGTCAACCGCTTTTCCGATATTGCCGTTAAAGGTTTCAAGCGTTTTTTCAGCCTGAGTAAACTCTATATCTGCATTACGGCTTGAAATATATTTGGCGCCCTCGCTGATATTCACTCCCTCAAGAGCTACTGTTACGGAACGGGAAAGCACTGTACTTAAAAGTGCACTCTTAGATGTAACCGTCAAAATAAACACTGCATATGCAGGCGGCTCCTCAAGAATTTTTAGAAGAGCATTTTGAGCAGACGCATTCATACATTCTGCATTCGCAAGAATATAAACCTTAAAATCCGCCTCATTTGGCTGCATATAAGCGTCATTTATAATATCCCTAACCGTATCAACGTGAAAGGAATTTGCCGTACCCGACGGTACATATTCAAAAATATCGGGATGTATTTTCCCCATTGCTTTTTTGCACTGAGAGCACTCATAGCAGGGCCTTTCTTCACCTCTGCAAACAAGTGCCGCCGCTAATTCACGGGCAAGGGTTTTCTTTCCCAAGCCCTGCTCGCCCTCAATAATCACTGCGTGGGGAAAATGCCCGGAATCCATTAAGGCTATGAGCTGATTTATTACTCTTTCATTACCGATAAAATTCTTAAATTTCATAAATTAAAGCTTTCTGAACTGCTCCACATCTATAACAAAAGCGACTGCGCCGAATTCTTCAACATCAACAGGCTGCTTCAAAAGTGAGCCCTCTAAGGTGCTTTCAACACCTTCACGGCGAACAACTCTTTTTGTTACATTATTTTTTATAAGTTCAAGCAGATCCTCTACCTTTTCGTCATCTACACCGTACAAAACAGTAGTCTGACCGCTTTCAAGAAACTGTCCTGCCGTTGCTATCTTTGTTGACTGATAGCCCTCTGTACTTGTTACCGCAAGAACATTCGGCAAATCCTTATTTGACAGTATTACTATTGCTAATTTCATTTCAATCACCCTTTGGTATTTTTCTTTAGGTCCGTCTCACAAAATCTCTCTCATATTAAATTATATAGAAAATCAAAGGGTAATTCAACTAAAGTCCATTAATTTCAAACAAAATTTACAAATAAGAAATCAAAATTTTAAAAAGCATTACACAACAGATGCAAGGGCAACTATTATAGGCATTGTAATTACCGAAAGCACAGACGACTGCGCCGCCAGCTCCGAGCCTAAAGCCGTATCATTGTCATATTTCGCCGCATACATAGCAGTATTTGTTGCAGTAGGAGCAGAGCTTGAAATTATCATAGCAGTCAGCAAATCCCCTCTTACACCGCAAAGTCTGAAAAGCCCAAGCATACAAAGAGGTATTACAACCAAGCGAAGTAAAGAAACAAAATAAAGCTCCTTTTTTATGAAAAGATTTTTAAAATTAGAGTTTGCCAAAAACGTACCGAAAACTATCATTGCGAGAGGAGAATTACAGTTTCCTATTATCTCCATAGGATACTCAATGAAATATGGTATTTTCAGCTGTAAAAAGAATAACGGCAAACCGATAATAACCGAAATTGAGCCGGGGTTAAGGATAAGCTTTTTAAGATTAATTTTAGCCTCTCTGCCGGAAATTTCGCTTATTCCCCAAGTAAACGCTATTATGTTGAACACGGCAACATACACCGAGCAGTAAAATATACCCTCTTCACCTATAACGCTTTTTGCAAGTGGCAAAGACAAAAAAGCCGCATTTGAAAGCACCGTTGCATAATGGTAAACTCCCCTTTCCTT
>CALYNW010000190.1 GCA_945224895.1 uncultured Clostridia bacterium | reverse complement strand
ATCTACACGCGTAAGATGGTCGGCAGCGTCAGATGTGTATAAGAGACAGCACCAGCTCCAAAAAAGGACTAATGGAATTTTTCCATTAGTCCTTAGATTGCTGACAAAGTTCAATCCGAGAGGATTGGGATTTGTTTTTTACTGTACAAAAGGTGAGAAAATGGTATAATAGAAGCAGAAAACGGGTGATGAAAATATTAAAGGAATCAAACGGTAATCAGTTAAAATATGAGTTTATAACGATAGAAATTTAGTACCTGAAAATCATTTACTGAGGAAAATAGATAAGGTAATAGATTTCAGCTTTATCAATGAAATATGCAAGCTGTATTACTGTTTGAATAACGGGCGACCTGCAATATAGCCGGAAACCCTTTTCAAAATGCTTTTCATCGGATACCTATACGGAATACGAAACGAAAGAAGATTAGTTGAAGAAGTAAAAGTCAATGTATCTTGGCTTTTGCTCGGAGAGCTATTTTATATCTTGCTTCAAAAAAAGAATTCGGTAAAACTCCAAAACAATTTAGAAATCAAATATTATAAAAATGAGCGCTTCTAACTTTAAAAGAAATGGCCGTTTTTCTTTATATCAGCTTCATTAATACTTAAAATTAGACAAAAAAATCGGTAAAAATTGGTTTCTTTTCTGTCAAAGTTCACATTGAATTATATAAATAATTAAGATATACTTTTTTTGAATTTGTTAATAGTTTTGTTATATTAATAATTAGTTTTGTTTTATATATAAATGCTTTAAAGAAAGGTGTAATGGAAGTGAACAGAACAAAAAGAATTTTATCTTTAATACTGTCATTTGCATTGGTTTTTTCAACACTTGGGTTGATGGAGATAAATGCAGCTACTGACGATACAAGATATTCTGTTAAGCATATCAAAAACGGCGGATTTGAAGAAAATGTAGAAAACTATAAGTTTAAGGATAATTACACACAGCCTAATAAAACTACTGTACCATATTGGGATACCACAGCCTACGAGGGCAAGTTTGAGTTTTTTAAGGGCACAAGTGCTCATTTTAGTGTAACGAAGAAAAAGTATCCGAGTAATGCAGAATATCTTAAAGTTGCAGATGGCGATGTTGCCGCAGAGCTTAATGCCGATGAGGAAAGCTCAATTTATCAAAGAATTAATACCGTTTCCGGCTCTACATACACTTGGGGACTTGACCACAGAGGCAGAGACAGAACCGACCGTATGGTGCTTATTATAGGACCTGAGCAATCTGTTGACCCGTCAAAGCCATCAAAAAAAGGTCAGGACCAGTTTGTAAGAATTACTAATTGGCTAAAAACTCAGTATGGAGTTGACTATCCTGAAATCGGTTGCTCAAAGAAATATACTGTTTTTTCAAAGCCATTCGCAGCATCGGGAAAATTTGTTGACGAGTCTGCAGACGAGGATGCTAATATTTCCTTGGTAGAAACCGAGGCAATAAATCAGGAATGGAGCGTATGGGTTATCTCATCTCCATATTGTAACACAAGTGCCGAAAAAACAGTAAACGGCTGGTCAAAATACGGAACAAATGCAACAGACGACTTTAATGACATTATGAAGTGTGCGAGCTCTTCTCTCGGATATGACTGCACCTATACCGTTCCAAAGGGACAAACAAACACTTTATTTGCCTTTTGCTCATATTCATCAGGAAGAGAAACTTCTGACGATGTAACATACGGAAATCTTTTAGACTCAATTAATTTTGACCTTTATCAGCCTATGTCAACAGCAAGCACGGCAGGCGGTATCGGTAGTATAGTCGTAGAGGATCCCGACCTGTCAGATGTAACTATAAAAAATGATATTACAAGCGGTGACGCCCTACATTCAGTTGTTCTTGACGGACAGTATTGTACGGTTTACACCTCCGTTTATAATGATGAAGTGCTTAAGGATTGCACATTTGCAGGTGCTTATGTAACAATAAATAATCCTGACGGTACATCTGTTACACAATTCGTTGAGCTTTATAAAGGTGACTTAACAGGTCTTACCGATGATGAGATAAATGAGCTTGCAAAGACATATTTTATAGAAAAGCCCGTAAGTGATCCGTCCGGAGGAAGTACACAGTGGCAGTATTTTTACAGATTTCTTGTTACTGCTCCCGTATCTATCAGCTTGATTTATACGAAGGCTCCGTACGTACTATATGATTCTAACGGAGGTCAGCAGTATTATTTCTCTCCTGATAATGTTGACGGTGGTAACTTGGTAGGATTTGACAATTATTTCCAAAAGGTGTTCGATAAGGAGGTTGACGGCGTACCGACATATATTGATACATCTGCATATTATTACAATTATTCTACCACAGTTGATGAATTAGGTAATGAAATCACAATACCGGGAAAATATATTTCTCACGCCGCGTTGCCTAACGAGAATTGGGAAACAGAGGCAGACGGCACAAGTCCGCACAAATTCTGTGGCTGGAGTGTTATGGGCGGAGACGGAAAGCAGGTTATTCTTGACGGAGTTCATACCATTGAATATAATCCAAATGTCGGGGACGGAGGTATGATTTCAATTTCCGACTCCGAGAGTGTAATTGATGATTTGCTTTTAGACGCATCTCACGGTGTAACAATGACTGCTCTTTGGAAGTTCGTTCACAGAGCACAGGCTCAGACCTATAACGAGGATACGCAGGTATTTGAGAATTCTGCTGTCGGCGGAGTGGTTGAGGAAACCTTAATTGCCGATCAATTAAGAGACAGCGATGTTAAGGAATACTATCAGGACGTCAACGGCGAGAGCAGAGTTGAATGTGTTGATGCTGCCGGAAATGCCGGTGACAAAATTATGTTTAGAGCATATCCTGATTATAATAATCAGTATATGTTCTTAGGTTGGTATTACAAAGAAAAGCAGGAGAACGGAACATATAAAGAGGTCTTGAAAAGCACATCAAGCTCAATAGCAGTTACTATTGAGGAGGGAAAGCTAAATACCTATTATGCCCGTTTTCAAAAGATAACTGCACCTGTTGTTTTCAATTACTCTCCAACAGGCAATCCTGATGATTACAGCTATTATGAGTCATCAGCCGAAAACCGTTACGGAAAGTATTATCAAGAGGTTGCAGTAGGAAGAAAGGCAGTCAAGCCGACAGCTGTCTCTTATACACATCTGACGCTGCCGACGATCTTACGCGTGTAG
>CALYNW010000189.1 GCA_945224895.1 uncultured Clostridia bacterium | reverse complement strand
TCATAATTGACTCGGGGTGAAATTGTAAGCCGTATATGGGAAGTGTTTTGTGCTCGACTGCCATAATTTCGCCGTCATCGGTTTTTGCCGTAATCCTCAGACAGTCGGGAATAGTTTCTTCTATTGCGGCAAGAGAATGATATCTTGCAACGGCAATTTCCTCTCCCAAGTCTTTAAAAAGCCTTGAACTGTTGTCAATTTTGCAGATGCTCTGTTTACCGTGCATAAGCTCCTTTGCGTAGCCTACCGTTGCGCCGAAGGCTGTGCATATCGACTGATGACCGAGGCATACGCCTAAAATTTTTGAGGTGTCGCCCAGATTTTTTGCAACATCGATGCAAACGCCTGCGTCCTCAGGTCTTTTCGGTCCGGGGGATAAAATTATGTGGCTCGGTGCAAGGGATTTGATTTCCTCAACCGTCATTTCGTCATTTCTGATAACCTTTATATCGGGGTTGATTTCACCGATTAGCTGATAGAGATTGTATGAAAAGGAGTCGTAGTTATCAATAAGTAAAATCATTTTTCCGCCTCCTGACTGATTTCCAAGGCTCTGACAACTGCCCTTGCCTTGTTTATACATTCCTGATGCTCCTTAGCAGGTACGGAGTCGGCAACAATTCCTGCACCTGAACGAACATAAACCCTGCCCTTTTTCTTAAATGCAATTCGTATTGCAATGCAGGTGTCAAGATTTCCCGTCAAATCTATATAACCGATTGCACCGCCGTAAATTCCACGCTTGTTATTTTCAAGCTCGTTTATAATTTCCATTGCTCTGATTTTCGGTGCACCTGAAAGCGTGCCTGCAGGTAATACCGCGTCGATAGCGTCAAGGGCTGTTTTATCCTCTCTGATTTCACCCTTTACGGTTGAGCCTATGTGCATTACGTGGCTAAAGCGGAGAATTTGATGATATTTGTCAACCTTAACGGTGCCGAATTTACTGATTTTGCCGATATCGTTTCTGCCGAGGTCAACAAGCATATTGTGTTCTGATAACTCCTTTGGGTCCAGTAAAAGTCCTTCCTCAAGGGCTTTATCCTCCTCGGCTGTTTTGCCTCTCGGTCTTGTGCCTGCAAGGGGATAGGTTGAAAGTGTTTTGCCGTCTAATTTAACAAGTGTTTCCGGAGATGCACCGGCAATTTCAATATCGTCTGATGAAAAATAGAACATATAGGGAGATGGATTTAATTTTCTTAAAGCCTCGTATGTATAGAACAGGGAGCCCTCCATTTCAGCCTCCAGCCTGTTTGAAAGCACCACCTGAAAAATATCACCCTAACGGATATATTCCTTTGCCCTTTCAACCATTTTGCCGTATTGCCCGCCGTCAAAAAGTGGCTTGAATTCCGATTTAAGCACAGGTCTTTGAGGGTTATCAGGCTCACCGTTTTTGATGATGTCCTCCATAATTTCAAGCTCTTTAACGGCAATGTCATAATTTTTATCTATATCGTCTGTCTGCATATTTGCAATGAGGATAATTTTGTTTTTCTTGTTGTCAAAGGCGATAACCTTGTCAAAAAGCATCAGGTCAACGTCCTTAAAGCTACCGTCGTCCTCGGCATCAAGCTTAAGCGACGGCTCGCTGTACTTAATGTAGTCATAGCCGAAATATCCAACAAGTCCGCCTGTAAAGGTTGGGAGATAATCAAGCCTCGGGCTTTTATGCTCATCGAGAATTGCTTTAATATAGCCTCTTGGATTATCGTTGATATTTTTTACGCCGTACTCATCAATCACCGTTACGCTGTAGTCCTTACAGCTGACCTCTGCCTTCGGGTCAAAGCCTAAAAAGGTGTAGCGTCCTGTTTCCTTTGTGTCCTCAACAGACTCAAGCATATAACAGTGGGAGCTGATTTTTTTTAGCTTCTTCAGCACCTCTATGGCGGTGATATTATATATCAGCTCACGGCTTAACGGTACTGTTTTGTAGTTTGAGTATTTTTCAAATACTTCTTTTTTTGCGGGCTTTGCAGTCATAATCGTTTCTCCAATCTGACCTTGCAAAATTTACGGAACAAATAAAAAAGTCCTCGGTAATACTAATGTATTACCAAGGACGAAAATACTTTCCGCGGTGCCACCTTGATTTATGGGAACCCATACTCTTTGCAAGATACTATCATATCTCTGACCGTTTACGCAGGTCTGCACGTTACGGGATACTCGGCAGATGCCTTTCACCGTACCCTCGGCGGTCCATTTAATAAGCCGTTTACTGCTCCTTTCCAGCGACAGAGCTCTCTGTGAGTGCGTATCTTATTTTTATCTCCGCTTCATCGGTTTAAATATTCACTTTAGTAGATTGTAGCACTAAACTATTTCCTTGTCAACAAAATTCTTGAAAATGCATTTTCAAGGGTGCAATTAAAGATAATACTGTTAAAATCCTTTGCGCTTTCATACTCTGCCTTATCCTTTTCGGTAACAAAGTAAAAGGGGATATTTTTATCTCTGCACCTTGCAATAAAGTCCAAAGCATTTTTCGGTGCAGTTGCAGAATGATACATTGTGTGCAAAACAGTATCAACATTATCCAAGCTGAAATTGTCATAATTAATTGACGGATAAGGATTTATTACAAGAATATTTTTCGACGAAAAAACAGGATTTTTAAGCTTAGGCTGAGGCTGTCCTGTTACAATAAATTTATCATTGCCGTCGGCACTTGCGGTACAGTCGGCAGGCTTTATTCCGTCATAGCTTAAGACAACGCCTTTTTTACCCGAAAGAATATAATCAACAGCATCGGTGAAATTCTTTACTGCATTGGAGCCTTTATCCTCAACAGGCTTGTCAGATGCCGTTAGGCAGATGCTTTCGTCATAGAAAATATTTGCTAAAAGCGCCCCTGTGTAAGCAAGGGTGTCCGAGCCGTGAAGAATAATTACACCGCTGTACTTCTTAAGATTTTGACTCTTTATAAAATCAATCAGCATTTGCCACAGAGTAAAATCAATATTTTCCGACAGAACGGTAAAGGGAGATTTGCAGTCAAAAATGACATCATCAAATTTGCAATGCTCTGTTATTTTAAAGGGTGTATCAAGATGTATGCTATTGTCCTTTACACAGGCTATTGTACCGCCCGTGCCTATCAATAATATCTTTTTCATAATTCTTATTTATAAATTCGGGTTTGTATAGTACATCTGCAAAGCAGATATATTATGTTTCCGCTAA
>CALYNW010000188.1 GCA_945224895.1 uncultured Clostridia bacterium | reverse complement strand
GAGCACAAAACACTTCCCATATACGGCTTACAATTTCACCCCGAGTCAATTATGACTCCCGACGGAATAAAAATACTTAAAAATTTTTTGGAGGACTGACCTATGATAAACGAGCTACTGAAAAGAGTTTCTGCTAAAGAAAACCTTACATTTGACGAAGCAAAGCAGGCAATAGAAGAAATTATGAGCGGTGATATTTCACCTGTACTTATATCATCATTTTTAACTGCCCTTGCAATGAAGGGTGAAACAGAGGACGAAATCGCAGGTGCAGCAGAGGGTATGAGAAATAAGGCAATGCAGTTTGATATCGGTCGCCACGCCCTTGATATAGTAGGCACAGGCGGGGACGGCTCAAACTCCTTTAACATCTCCACCACCTCGGGACTTGTTGCCGCAGCGGCAGGCGTTACTATCGCAAAGCACGGAAACCGTGCCGCATCATCAAAGTGCGGTACTGCCGACTGCCTTGAGGCACTTGGCGTAAAAATCGACTGCGAGCCTGAAATAATGAAAAAATCCCTTGAGGAAAACAACATTGTTTTCTTCTTTGCACAGAAATATCACAGTGCAATGAAATATGTAGGTCCCGTCAGAAAGGAAATGGGCATACGCACAATATTCAACATTCTCGGACCTCTTACAAATCCCGGAAAAGCAGACAGAATGTTATTAGGCGTTTTCAGCGAGGAATACGTTGAAAAAATCGCAAAGGCACTTGTTAAGCTGAAAATCAGCGACGCAATGGTTGTTTACGGTACAGACGGACTTGACGAAATCAGTGCCTGTGGCGAAACTAAGGTTGCCGAAATCAGAGGAGAAAGCATAACCTACTACACCATAAAGCCCGAGGATTTTGGATATGAAAGAGCTACAAAGGCTGACCTTTTAGGCGGTACTCCCGAGGAAAACGCAAAAATCACCGAGGCAGTTTTAAAGGGTGGCGGAACTCAGGCGCAGAAAAACGCAGTTGCCCTTAACGCAGGTGCCTGTATCTATGTTGCAAAGGACGGCATTAATCTTAAAGAGGCTGTAAAGGAAGCCGAACAGGTAATGGCGTCAGGCAAGGGCTTTGATATTTTACAGGGCTTTATTAAAACTACAAATCAGCAGTAAACGGAGAAAAAGATGTCCGATATTCTTAACACAATAGCAGAAAACACAAGACAAAGATATGAAAAAATAATTGCCGAAAAGCCTCTTGAGAAAATAAAATCTCAGGCACTTGCAATGCCAAGGGGTGACTTTGAATTTGAAAGGGCTTTAAAGGGTGACACTCTTTCATTCATATGTGAAATAAAAAAGGCTTCACCGTCAAAGGGAATTATTGCCGAGGATTTCCCCTATCTTGAAATAGCAAAAGAATACGAAAATGCAGGGGCAAGCTGTATCAGCTGTCTGACCGAGCCGAAATGGTTTTTAGGCAGTGACAAATATTTAAAGGAGGTTGCCGAAGCCGTTTCTATTCCTGTTATAAGAAAGGATTTTACCGTAAACGAATATCAGATTTACGAGGCTAAAATATTAGGTGCCAAGGCGGTCCTTTTAATCTGTGCAATCCTTGATACAGATACAATAAAAAAATATATAGAAATTGCCGACAGTCTGGGAATATCCGCACTTGTGGAGGCTCATAACGAGGACGAGGTTAATTCAGCCTTAACGGCAGGTGCAAGAATAATCGGCGTAAATAACAGAAACCTTAAGGATTTTTCAGTTGACGTAAACAATTCTGCAAAATACAGAAAAATGATACCCGACGATATTGTTTTTGTTTCCGAAAGCGGAATAAAAACCCACGAGGATGTACAGGTGCTTATCAAAAACGGAACAAACGCAGTTTTAATCGGTGAAACGCTGATGAGGTCAAGTGATAAAAAGCAGAAAATAAAGGAGCTTTTATATGGCGAAAATTAAAATCTGCGGTTTACGGCGTGACGAAGATATAGCCTATGTTAACGAACTAAAGCCCGATTATATCGGATTTATACTTACATCAGGCTTTCGCAGGAGCATTGATTTTGATACGGCAAAGCATTTGAAATCACTGCTTTCTCCCAATATAACGGCGGTAGGCGTTTTCGTAAACGACAGCTTGGAAAACATAAACAGATTTTTAGACGAAAAAATTATTGACGCCGTTCAGCTTCACGGAGATGAAGGTCCCAATTTCTGCCGTAAAATCAACAGTACGGTTATAAAATATTTCAAGCCTGATGATTTTGACAAAATAGATAATTACGACGTTGACTATTATTTATTTGACTCGGGAACAGGAACAGGCAACACCTTTGACTGGAGCAAAATTCCGAAAACAGATAAGCCCTTTTTTCTTGCAGGAGGGCTGAATAAAGACAACATACCTATTGCAGTAAAAAGCATAAATCCCTATTGCATTGATTTATCCTCCTCTGTGGAAACAGACGGA
Source organism: uncultured Clostridia bacterium (assembly GCA_945224895.1). Taxonomy (GTDB): domain Bacteria; phylum Bacillota; class Clostridia; order Oscillospirales; family Acutalibacteraceae; genus Eubacterium_R. The sequence continues at coordinate 775 of CALYNW010000188.1, read as the reverse complement.
GCTAAGGATTATAACAAAATAAAAGAAATTATGGAGTGTACCGAAAAATGAGTAAAGGAAGATATGGTATTCACGGAGGACAGTATATCCCCGAAACGCTGATGAATGAAATCATCAATCTTGAAAACGCATACGAAAAATATAAAAACGACCCTGAATTCAACGAGGAGCTTGACAGACTATTTAAAGAATACGCAGGCAGACCGTCACTTCTCTACTATGCAGAGAAAATGACAAAGGATTTAGGCGGAGCAAAAATTTATTTCAAGCGTGAGGACCTTAACCACACAGGCAGTCACAAGATTAACAATGTTCTCGGTCAATGTCTGCTTGCAAAAAAAATGGGGAAAACAAGAGTTATTGCCGAAACAGGCGCCGGTCAGCACGGAGTTGCAACTGCTACTGCGGCAGCGCTTATGGGTATGGAATGTGAAATCTTTATGGGTAAGGAGGACACAGACCGTCAGGCGCTGAATGTTTACAGAATGGAGCTTTTGGGTGCAAGGGTGCACCCTGTTACAACAGGCACAATGACATTAAAGGACGCAGTAAACGAGGCTATGAGAGAATGGGTTTCACGAGTTGACGATACTCTTTACGTTTTAGGATCCGTTATGGGACCTCACCCATATCCGATGATTGTGCGTGACTTTCAGTCTGTAATATCCAAGGAGGCAAGACAGCAGATACTTGAAAAAGAGGGCAAGCTCCCTACCGCAGTAATGGCTTGTGTGGGCGGCGGCTCAAACGCAATGGGTATGTTCTATAATTTCAT
>CALYNW010000187.1 GCA_945224895.1 uncultured Clostridia bacterium | reverse complement strand
TTTTACCGATAACCATACCCTTATGGCTTTCTCTTTCGCAGTAAATTACGGCGTCAATATCAAGGATATTCTTATCGTCACGCTCACGCATTTTTTCAACTGCAACAGCAATTCCGTGAGGTATCTCCTTATCCATAAGGCGAAGTATTTTTTCTCTGATTATCTCCGACGCTAAAACACGCTCCGGCTGATCTGTCAAGGTATCATCAGGGAAAAAATGAGGAGATTCAAAAGCAATTTTGTCAAGCTCGTCAATAAGCTCGTCCACATTATCCCCTCTTGATGCGCTGACAGGAACTACTGCCGTAAAATCGTAAAAGGAATTAAGATATACTATTCTTTTCAGCAACTCCTCTTTATCGGAAATCATATCAATTTTATTTATGGCAAGAATAACAGGCATTTTCTGCTTTTTAAACATATCAAGCAGCTGAAGCTCCTGCTCGTTAAGCTCACCCCTTGGCTCTGTTAAAAACAGGCAGGCATCAACACCGCCGACTGTATCGCCAACAGCCTCGTTCATTTTTTCACCAAGCTTGTTATGGGGCTTATGAAAGCCGGGGGTATCGGTAAATACAAGCTGGGTTTCACCGTAGGTCAGCACTCCCATAATCTTTGTTCTCGTGGTCTGGGGCTTTGACGAAACAATAGCAATCTTCTGCCCTAACATTCTGTTAAGCAGTGACGATTTTCCCACATTAGGCTTTCCCACTATTGCAATAAAAGCAGTTTTTGTCATTACTCGTCTCCCATATAGTAGCTGTTATCTCTTTTCCAGCCGATTTGAGTCAGTACGGTTTCTTCCTTTTCTCTCATATGTACCTCCTCAAGACCGCCCTTTTCGTGGTCATAGCCTAAAAGATGGAGCATTGAGTGAACTGTAAGAAAGCCTATTTCCCTCTGCAAAGGATGATTGTAAAGCTCTGCCTGCTCAACTGCCTTTGGAACGGAAATAACAATATCTCCCAAGAGCTTTGCGCCTGTATCGTAGTTTACATCATAAACACCGTTTTCACCCAGAGGAAATGACAAAACATCTGTTTCCCTGTCAATATTTCTGTACTGCTTATTAAGCTCTCTAATCTGCTCATTATCAACAAACCTTACGCTTACCTCAGCGGAGCCTTCAAAATTCTCAAGCTCTAAAACAGCGTGACAGCAACGTCTGATTAACATTCTTATTCCCGTGGGAATTTTCACTGCCTTTTGGTCATTTGTAATTACAACCTTAACCGTATCCATTATTTCTTCCTTTCCTCCTCGTATTTTTGATAAGCATTGACAATATCCTGAACAAGCCTGTGGCGGACAACATCCTTTTGGTTAAATTTACATATTGCGATATCGTCAACGTCACGCAGGATATACATAACCTTTTTAAGTCCCGATTTTTTACCGTCGGGCAAATCTATCTGAGTAATATCTCCCGTAACAACCATTTTTGAACGAAAGCCAAGTCTTGTCAAAAACATCTTCATTTGCTCGGGGGTGGTATTCTGTGCCTCGTCAAGTATTATAAAGCTATCGTCAAGGGTTCTGCCTCGCATATAAGCAAGCGGTGCAACCTCTATTGCACCTCTCTCCTGATAGCGCTGAAAATTCTCAGCACCAAGCATATCGAACAAAGCATCATAAAGAGGTCTTAAATAAGGGTCAACCTTGCTTTGCAAATCTCCGGGGAGAAAGCCAAGCTTTTCCCCTGCCTCAACAGCAGGTCTTGTCAGAATAATTCTGTTTACCTCCTTGGCTCTGAAGGCAGTTACTGCCATTGCAACGGCAAGGTATGTTTTACCTGTACCGGCAGGACCTATACCAAATGTGATTGTATTATTTTGTATAGCCTCGCAGTATTTTTTCTGCCCTAAGGTCTTAGGCTTTACAGGTCTGCCCTTGGAGGTAATGCAGATTGTATCCGAGGACATAGTATTCAGCTTATCCTCATTGCCCTCATTTACAAGAGAAATTACGTATCTTACGTTTTGGTCGGAAAGAACCTCTCCCTTTCCGATAAGAACAAGCAGGGAATTAAGTACTCTAATAGCCTTTGCCACGCCTTCAACATCTCCCACAACCTTTAAGTCGGAGCCACGGGAAATTATTGAAACACCGTATTCTCTTTCAATAAGCTTTATATTTTCATCAAAGCTTCCGAACAGGCTTACCGCCTGCTCCATTGCGTCAAATTGAATTATTTGTTCAGTCATTGTGCCTCTCTACTTTAATCTTTTCAATTCTTCTTTCATCCACCTCTAAAACGGTAAATGTAAGATTTTCATATGCTACTGTTTCCTTGACTGCATCGTCACCTGTGGGAAGAAATCCCAAAAGGTTTATAACAAAGCCTGCAAGGGTGTCATAATCACCGTCGGGGAATTTTATATTAAGCACTTTCTCCGCTTCTTCAATATCGGTAACACCGTCAAAGGTATAAGTGTTTTCGTCAATCCTTGTGACGGACTCGTCTTCCTCGTCGTCATACTCGTCACGGATATTTCCCACTATGCTTTCAAGGACATCCTCCATTGTAACAAGCCCTGCCGTTCCGCCGTATTCGTCAACAACCACGGCAAGCATAATTCTCGTTTCGGTCATTTTTGCGAAAAGCTTTCCGCAGGGAATTGTTTCGGGCACAAAAAGAGGCTCTCTTACATAATCGGACAATTTCTCGTCAGCGGAAATTTTTGTACCAACAAATTTTAAAAGGTCCTTTACATATATTATTCCGCAGATATCGTCTAAATCCTCTTTATAAACAGGAATTCTTGACCTGCCGTGTTCAATGGCAATTTTTACTGCGTCTTCGATAGTGTCATCTTCTTCAACTGCATCAATGTCAGTTCTGTGAGTCATAATATCCCCTGCGTTTAAATCGTCAAACTCAAAGATATTATTTATCATATCACGCTGATTTTTTTCCAGCTCACCTACCTGTTCGTCACCCTCGACAAGCTGTTTTATTTCTTCTTCGGTGGAGCTTTCTTTTTTAAATAGCTTCAGTAGTCCCCCGCCCATAAAGGCAAATCCCTCCAGTTGGTATAATCTTTTTACAGACCATTATATAATAAAAATACTGTTTTGTAAAGTCTTATAATTTATAAATTAAAGATGTATAATTATGTTATAACTTATTGGTACCGAGGTCAAATATGCTTGAACATATAAATGAGCAAAACATCTGGGATTTTTTGAAAAATGACGGCTAGCCCATAGATATTTACGGAATGGGAAACGGCGC
>CALYNW010000186.1 GCA_945224895.1 uncultured Clostridia bacterium | reverse complement strand
CTCAAAAAAGGTTACTGCAATGAGAGACAGGCTTATTGACGGTCTCAAGGGTATCGAAAGAAGCAGAATTAACGGCGACCTTGAACATCATCTTCCCGGTACTCTTAATATGTGCTTTGAGGGTATTGAGGGTGAAAGTTTGCTACTGCTTTTGGATCAGAAGGGTATTTGTGCCTCAAGCGGTTCTGCTTGCACAAGCGGAAGTCTTGACCCTTCGCACGTACTTTTGGCAATCGGTGTACCTGTGGAGATTGCCCACGGTTCTCTAAGACTTTCCATTAGTGAGTATAATACTATGGAAGAAATGGAGCATATCGTAAAATCAGTTCCCGAGGTTGTTAAGTATCTTCGTTCAATCTCACCTGTTTGGGAAAAAATAGTTAAGCAAGCGAAATAAACCACACAAGCCTATAAGGCTTTATTAAGGAGGAAAAAAATTATGGCTCTTTATTCTGAAAAAGTTATGGACCACTTTACAAATCCACGTAATGTTGGTAAAATAGATGACGCAGACGGTGTCGGTGAAGTAGGCAACGCAAAATGCGGCGATATTATGAAAATGTATATTAAGGTAAGTGACGAAGGTATTATTGAGGACGTTAAGTTTAATACCTTCGGTTGTGCATCTGCTATCGCTTCAAGCTCAATGGCTACCGAAATGATCAAAGGTCAGCCTATTGATAAGGCTCTTGAGCTTACTAATAAAGCAGTTGTCGAGGCTCTTGACGGTTTACCGCCGGTTAAGGTTCATTGCTCCGTTCTTGCAGAGGAGGCTGTAAAAGCAGCCGTTAAAGATTACTATGATAAGAAGGGAATTGCATACGACCCTGCCCAATTTTGCGGCGGAGACTGTGCACACTGCGGAGAACACGAATGATTAAGGACATTCAGCAAGAGATAATTAAGCTAAAAAAAGAAAAGGATATTTGTATCCTTGCCCATTGCTATCAGTCGCCTGAAATCTTAGAGGTTGCTGATTTTACAGGTGACTCCTTTGCACTTTCGGTAGAGGCGTCAAAGGTTAAGAATAAAACAGTTATTATGTGCGGTGTTCGTTTTATGGCAGAAACCGTAAAAATTCTTTCTCCCGAGAAAACTGTCTATCTTGCAAATCCCGATGCAGGCTGTCCTATGGCAGAAATGATGGATAAGGAAGTAATTTCTCTTGTAAAGGAGCAATATCCCGATTATACAGTTGTTGCATATATTAATACAACAAGTGAGCTTAAAACTGTTTGTGATGTTTGCGTAACATCTTCTTCTGCCCTGAAAATTTGCAAAAAAATTGAAAATGATAATATACTGTTTATTCCGGACTGCAATTTGGGAGATTGGGTTTCAAGGCAGTTGCCTGAAAAGAATTTCAAGCTTTTAAGCGGTGGTTGTCCTACCCATGCAAGAATGTCAGAAAAGGATGTTATCAAGGCTAAGGAAAAGTATCCCAATGCACTGTTTCTTGTACATCCGGAATGTATACCTGATGTTGTTAAACACGCAGATTATGTAGGCTCCACAACAGGCATTATGAATTTTGCCAAGGAAAGCGACGCTAAAGAATTTATTATCGGAACAGAAAACAGTATTGTTACACATCTTCAGATGTCATGCCCCGATAAGCTATTTTACCCTCTTTCAAAGGATTGTGTCTGCCATAATATGAAGGCAACAACACTTGTTGATGTGCTTAACTGCTGTAAGGGCATTTTCGGAGAAAAAATCACCCTTGACGAAGATGTCTATGTGGGTGCAAAAAAATGTATTGATGAAATGATAAGGCTCGGTTAAATGAACAAAAAGGTTATAATCGCTATGAGCGGTGGCGTTGATTCCAGCGTCGCCGCTTTTTTGATGAAGGAAAAAGGCTTTGATTGCATTGGTGCAACAATGAAGCTTTATGATAATGATGAAATAGGCATCAGCAGAGAAAAAACCTGCTGTTCTCTTGATGATATTGAGGACGCAAGGTCTGTTGCAAGACGACTTTCCATGCCGTATTACGTGTTCAATTTTAAGGAAGAATTTGAAGAAAAGGTAATACGTAAGTTTATTTCCACCTATGAAAACGGCGGAACTCCCAATCCTTGTATTGACTGCAACAGATATCTTAAATTTGAAAAGCTTTTTCAACGAATGAACGAGCTTGAATACAACTATGTTGTAACAGGTCATTATGCGAAAATTGAGGAAAATGACGGCTGGTTTTATCTGAAAAAAGCAGTTGATGATAATAAAGACCAAAGCTATGTCCTTTATTCTCTTACACAGTATCAGCTTTCCCATATTCTTTTTCCTTTGGGAGAATATACTAAAAATGAAATCAGGGATATTGCAGAAAAGCAGGGCTTTTTAAATGCAAGAAAAAAAGACAGTCAGGACATTTGCTTTGTTCCCGACGGAAATTATACTGATTTTATTGAGAGATATACCGGTAAAAAATATCCACCGGGTGATTTTGTTGACATTAACGGTAAGCCTATCGGTAAGCATCAGGGCATAATCAGATATACAAACGGTCAGAGAAAGGGACTTGGAGTTGCCTTCGGTCAGCCAATGTATGTTGCAGGCAAGAATATTGAAAAAAATACAGTTACTCTTTGTACTAATGAGGAGCTTTTTTCGAAGGAGCTTAAGGCAGTTGATTTTAACTGGATAATTCCCAATCCTCAAAATGAAATAAAATGCTCTGCAAGAGTAAGATACAATATGAGGGAAAAGCCTGCAACTGCCTATATTAATGACGATAACAGCGTTAACGTCGTCTTTGATGAACCTCAAAGAGCAATAACAAGAGGACAAGCTGTTGTTTTATATGACGGTGACATCGTTCTCGGTGGCGGAACAATAGTTTGATTAACATTATATAATAATTTGAAAATTATATATTTAGTGTTACTATGTACTAAAATTTCGAAAGGAAAAAGTATTATGTAGTTTCTTTGTTGCACTCAATTTCGGTATGATACTTGTTTCTAAATTTAAAGAAAAAACCGTTGATGAGACGGTAGTCAAACGTTTAAAACGAAATTTTATACATTGGAGTATTAGCTAACAAAAAAGGTCAATGAGATGTAATTCTCATTGACCTTTAAGTCTGTTTATAATTCAACAGTCATAGGCTTACCGTTATTTTCTCTTGATTCATCGGCAAGATAAACTGCAAGGTGTCCTGCAACTGAGTCGAATATTGATGTGCAGGCAAGGCTTGGCTTTTCGCCCTGAATGAATATTACAAAGTCTGCGGCAAATCTTTCGTCTCCACCGCCG
>CALYNW010000185.1 GCA_945224895.1 uncultured Clostridia bacterium | reverse complement strand
AACTCTGTATGCTTTGCTTTATGACGGAGAAAAAGCTGTTGCAACATCACGTCTTGCCCTGACGGAAAAGGGCTATAAAATAGGCAGGATTGCCGTTTTGAAGGACTTTCGGGGAAAAGGCTACGGAGATAAAATTGTGAGAGCAGTTATTGAAAAAGCCTTTGAAAAGGGAGCCGAAGCAGTTTTTGTCGACGCACAGAATTACGCAGTACCCTTTTATGAAAAATTCGGTTTTATGGTTATAGGCAGTCAGATTTTTGACAGGGGACTTCCTCATATGCCTATGAGTCTTGATAAAAATAATTACAGGTAGTTTTTTATGTCTAAGAATAAAAATAACGGCTTAAAAGCAGTCATTGCTGTGCTTATTGTTGTGCTTTTATGTATAGTCGGCTTTATCGGCTATACATATATTCAAAAGGATATCAGCGGTAATGACGGTACTGATAACGAGTACACTTTAAATATTGAGGCATCTGATTTTCAATATCAGGTTGCCGCAAAGCTAATGAATAATAAGATTATTTTAAACGATACTCTGTGGTGCTACTGGATGGATAAGCATTATCCCGACTTCATCTATATTAACGGAGAATATAATCTTAACAGTTCAATGAGCTATGAGGAAATTGCTCAAAAGCTGCAAAATCCTGACGTGTCTCATAAAACTGTTACCGTTTGTATTCCCGAGGGCTATAATGTTTTTGATATAGCGGATACAATGGAAAATAACGGAATATGCTCCCGAGAGGATTTTTTAAATGCCTGTAGGGATAAGTCGGAATATGACTATGATTTTCTCGATAGCGTAACATCATATGAAACAACTGCATATCAGCTTGAGGGATATCTTTTCCCTGCAACATATGATTTGGGAGAAAATACAGACGCTAAAGACGTTGTTTCTACAATGCTTGAAGCCTTTGACGGTAAAATCAAGGACAGCTGGATAAGCTATTGCGAGGAAAATTATATAACCCTGAATGAGCTTATAACCATTGCCTCTATAGTGGAAAAGGAAACCTTGGGCGAGGGTGTTGCGGAAAATATTGCATCTGTTTTTATGAACAGGCTTAATGCAAATCACAAGCTTCAGTCTGATGTTACAATAGATTACGGAAATGCACTCGGAGAAAACGGCTTTGACGATAATGTCGTAAAGTCATATAATACGTATAAATGTGATGGGCTTCCAAGCGGACCTGTATGCAATCCGGGTGTTGCGAATATTGATGCCGTTATTAACCATTCGGATACTGATTATTTCTATTTCTTCTCGTATAACAATGGTGATGATTTTTATTTCACCGATACCTATGAGGATTTTCAAAATAGTTGGGAAAAGCTGAAGGATACAAATACAAACTGATTATATTTGCTTTTTGGAAAGAGGAATTATGAAAAGTAAAAGAAACGGAAAAATTGAAATTCTTCGCTTCGTATTTTGCCTGTGCGTGTTGTTTTATCATATAAATAACGATTTGTGGGGCGGAGAAAAGGTGCTGGCAGACGGGCTTTCCTTCTTTAGTCACGGCAGGACAGGTGTGGAATTTTTCTTCCTTGTCTCAGGATATCTTGCGGCAAAAAGTGCGGCGAAATATAAAGCCTCGGAAAACAGACCTTCTATCGGCAGGTCAACATATGATTTTATGCTGAAAAAGGTAAAAAGTGTATTTACTCCTCATATCATTCTTTGCACCCTTACTGTTATTCTACTTACGGTTGACGGCAAAATGACCTTCGGCAAATTCCTTGATAAATTGCCAAGTCTGTTCTTTTTGCAGGCAACGGGAATTACTGATAATTATTTCATTGCAGTTGAATGGTATATTTGTGCAATGTTTTTTGCACTTGTAATAATTTATCCTATGCTTTTGAAAAGCTTTGATTTTACCTCAAGAGTGATTGCACCGGTAGGCTCATCATTGCTTATAGGATATATGATATCTAAGTATGATAAGCTGCCGTCATCTCTTGTGCCTGACCCGATTATTTCTCCAAGTAATTTAAGAGGTCTTGCCGTTATTTTACTTGGTGTTTTCTGCTATACACTCAGCGAAGAAATCAAAGGTCTTGATTTAAAAAAGCAGTACCGCTTTGTATTGATTGCGGTTGAAAATGTCTGCTGGATTATTTCTCTGTATTTTATGGTTTCCACCATACAGAAAAAGTACGAGGGAATTATAGTTTATGTTTTAGCACTTGCAGTTACTCTTACCTTTAGCAGAAGCTTTGATAATAAGCTTTATAACAATCCTTTTGTTATGTACTTAGGTAAGGTAAGCCTTACAGTGTATCTGAGCCAGAATTTAGTGCGTAATTTCGTGAAGTTCAATATTCCTTCCGCAAGCAATTTGCAGTATGTGATTTTAGTCACGATTTTAACTGTTATAATGGGAATATTAATTGATTTTATATGCTCAAAAATACAGAAAATTAAATTGACAAAAAATGTTGACAAATGAATTACTATGTGTTAATATATTGCCACAACAAAGAAGAACTTGCGTTCTCCCCTTCAGTTTAGACGAAAAGGGCAATAATTTATTTGTTAATTAATTATTGAGGTACGAGCGCAAATTCTGCGTTCGTGCTTTATTTTATTTTAAGAGGTGTTTTTTATCAGCAAGGAAGCTCAACAGATTAATAATGAAATCAAGGACAAGGAATTGCGTGTGATTTCTGCCGACGGTGAGCAGCTTGGAATTATGAGTGCGGCTCAGGCACTTAAAATTGCAGAGGACAATGATCTTGATTTAGTTAAGATTGCGCCTCAGGCAAAGCCTCCTGTCTGCAAGATTATGGACTATTCAAAGTTCCGCTACGAGCAGGCAAAAAGGGAGAAGGAAAATCGCAAAAACCAAAAGCAGATTGAAACAAAGGAAATCCGCTTATCCGTTACCATTGACGTGGGAGATTTCAACACTAAGGTTAATCAGGCAAAGAAGTTTCTTGCTTCGGGTCATAAGCTCAAGGTGTCTATCAGACTCAAGGGCAGAATGATGACTCACGCAGATCTCGGTATCGAGAATATGAAGCGTTTTGCTTCACAGCTTGAGGAAGAGGCAAATGTTGATAAGGCTCCTAAGCTTGAGGGCAGACAGATACTTATGTTTATGTCTCCTAAGGGCAAGGCAAGTAAATAATCATTACGGAGGAATAAATTATGCCAAAGATTAAAACTCACAGCGGCGCTAAAAAGCGTTTCAAGACCACAAAAAGCGGCAAGGTAAAGCGTGCTCATGCTTATACCTCACACATTCTTAC
>CALYNW010000184.1 GCA_945224895.1 uncultured Clostridia bacterium | reverse complement strand
TTTGCACAATTCACTCCCCGAGCAAAAAACGAAAAACGCCAAAAGCGGCATAAATTCAATATTTATGCCACTTTTCAAATTTTTAAGTCGCTGAAAAAAAGCGGGCTTGCAGTGGGATTCCCCTGTTAGGGGAAATGTCTGCGAAGCAGACAAAAGGGTCTGGCGTCCGCTCCAAGGAAGCCCCTACGAGTAATTTTTATTCTTCACGTACTTTGGCGTGGTTCAGACCACTTTATCGACAGTCTGACCGATGCATTTAAAAATATTGCATCGGTTTTTTACTATTCTGACTGTGTAATATCAGAGGGGGAATAATCGGGATTTAATTTTTTGATGGTATCGTTAGTGTCCTTAATGATTTTCTGATAATCCTCTTCATTTCTTCCCGAAAGATAGGTAACAGTATAGCTTGAATCACTTACCGTAACATCATCATTAAGAAACATAGGTATTTTTTTACCCGACTCCTCAAATTCAGAGCTGTATACCCTGTCGCCGTCAATATAATACTGCTTATAACCGTATTCGTTTACAAGCTTTGAGCTGTAAACAGTTTCAAATCGGTCACCCTTAAGACTGTATTTCTTTGACGTGGCAGTATAATTATAGCTGTTTTCAAAGGAGTACACATTATTGCATATGCTTACGGTCTTTTTACCCGTTTGAAGCATAAGATAGAAAACATTTTCGTTTTCATCATTAAGGCAGTTTGAAACAGTTTCCTTACTGAAAATACGTCTGGCATCGGCTCCGTTGAATTTATAAACGTCAATTCCGTACATAGGTACATCATAATAAATATACTCTCCGGAATAATTATCATACTTGCTCTTGCTCTTATACTTTCTGTAGACAATCATAAGCTCATCACTTGAATCGCCGTCAAAATCAATGAGACTTACCATAGCAACGCCGTCAATAAAGGAGTAGCCGTCTTCGTTTTCGATTTTAGGAGCACCGTATTTTTCAATACGTCTTTTGACAACGTCATAGTATGCGTCATTTTCAAGCTGGCTTTTCGATTTACTGTTAGTAATAGCCTTTGAGGAAATATTGCCGAAATCGTCAATGTTTGCCGTAACAGTATCGACAATAATTTCCGCCTTGGATTTTCTCAGTACCGAAAGCTTTATTGTTTCAAAATCCAGAGCATTGATTTTTCCGTTTCTTGAATAGATATCGTTTTCATAATCGTAATCCCATTTTTTTGACTCGGCTTTGAATTTTTCGCCGTGAAGAGCATAAAGGGTTACGGAATTTGCATTATTCTTTTCAGACCTGCAAATATAGTATTTGTTATTATCTCGGTAAAAGCCTACCCAAACACCGTCGGTATCCTTTTCTGTTGAATTTGCCTCCTGACTGTAGAGCTGTATGAATTTCTTATGGCTGTAGCCCCACACCTCAAGATAGTAAACATTTTTATTATTGTAGCAGAGCATCAGCTCATCTGAGCCGTCGTTATCAAAATCCATTCGTCTGGCATAGCAAAGCCCTGTAAGCCTTGCCTTATTTTCGCCGTAAATTGCCTCGTCAAGAGTCTCCCACTTAATCGGTCCGAACTCTTTTATATATTCGGTGCATACCTTTCCTGCATCCTCGCAGAAGGCTTCGTTTTCTCTGTTATGTGACGCAATGGAATGTGCAACACAAAATATAAATACAAAAAGAACAACAAAAATTAATACTGTAATTCCGATTCTTATTATTCTTTTTTTCAGCAGAGGCATTTCGTTAAGCTCTGCAACGGCGTCGCCGTGAATTACATCATCTGCTGTCTGTTTAACCTCTTGTGCCACATTTTTTATTTTTGAAACAAAAAGCTTCTTTTTATCTGCTTTGTCTGTTTCTTCAGGCTCGTCATCAAAATAATTATACCTTTTCACAGCGCCACCTCCCCTTTTTCATTAGTCAATATATTATTTTACCATATGTTATAAATCTTATCAACTAAAATTTGTCAGGAGGTACAGGCGGTAATATTATCTATTCAGCGTTAGCCAATGAAAAATCGGTATAAATCATTTTTTGACTGTCATCGGGAGAATACTGCCAAAGGTCAATATGGTTTTCTTTAACAAAATATGTAAGAGGGCAGGGCTTTTCCTCCTTTCCGAAGGCTTCCACAATAACAAGCTTGATTTTCATTTTTGACGGGATAATTGATTTAACGTAAACTGCCGCCTGCTGTCCGGGGAATAAATCCTCCCGAAGCTCGGCAAGTCCCGCTAAATTCGGAGCAAGCTCAACAAAAACACCGTAGTCCTCAATGCTTCTTATAACTCCCGTAACGGTTTCTCCGGGAGTAAATCGCTCTGCATTTTCAAGCCAAGTGCCAAGGAGCTCCTTTAAGGAAAAGGTCAGCTTTTCCTCCTCCTTTTTTCTCAGAACAACACGAATATCCTGTCCCTCACAGAGTCTTTGTGACGGATGGCTGATACGTGAAACAGACAGCATATCAATAGGTATAAGTGCATTTATCCCTGCACCGATATCAATAAACGCTCCGAACTTTTCGAGATGGGTAACTCTTGCATCAATAATATCGCCCTCCTTTAGCTTGCTGAGATACTCGTTAATGCACATCAGCTGAACTGAACGTCGGGATAAAATTGCACAGGTATTGCCGTAAATATCACGCTGAAAGCCCAAAACAGTAAAGCACACATTCTTATTTACCTTTGATATCAGCGCAATATCTCTGACCGTTCCGTCATCAATTCCGACTGCACCCTCAACTCTCGGTATTATACCTCTGACAGCACCTAAATCAACGTGGAGATTATGCTCCCTGTCGCACAAAATCACCTTTGACTCCAGCACCTCATTTTTCATCATAGCCTCTTTAAGCTGATTAACGGTTTCAAAGGAACGTTCCTTAGTCTTCCCCTCCGGGTAAAAAATCATAACATCACTCTCTTTATATTGTGTAATTAAGTATATGAAGATTTTTACCTTAAAATTCCTGCAAAAATAAAACAACAGTAACACTTTCATTTTTTTGACATAGGATAGTTTAGAAACGGGAAAGGAGGTTGCGATTATGGGTTGCGGATGCAATAATTTTGGTTGCGGCGGTTCTTCTTGGATCATCATCCTTATAATCATCCTTTTACTCTGCGGCGGTTGCGGTAACTACGGTAACTGCGGTAACTGCGGAAACGATTGCGGTTGCGGTTGCTGATTAAATCAGTAAATTAAACCGAAAAAAACGGCGGTGCAGACTTAAGCCTGCACCGCTTTGTTGTTTATATTTCAATCCGAAAAT
>CALYNW010000183.1 GCA_945224895.1 uncultured Clostridia bacterium | reverse complement strand
TTATTCGGAATAATCAAGTCAGGCGAAACCTCTTTATAGGCACCCAAGCCTCCGCATTTCTTACAGGCACCGAACGGATTATTAAAGGAGAACATTCTCGGACTCATTTCCTCAATTACCGCTCCGTGCTCGGGGCAGGCGTAATTAAGTGAAAACAGCTCCTCTCTGTCCCCTACAATATCAATAAGCACATTACCGTCTGCAATATGAGTCGCCGTTTCTATTGAGTCTGTAAGCCTTGACTTAATATCGGGATTAATAACAAGTCTGTCAACGATTACCTCAATATTATGCTTTTTGTTTTTATCAAGCTTAATTTCTTCAGACAAATCATATACAGAGCCGTCAATACGCACCCTTACAAAGCCTGACTTTCTGATACCGTCAAGCTCCTTTACGTATTCTCCCTTTCTTCCCCTAACGATAGGAGCCATAACCTGAATTTTTGTTTTTTCTTCAAGAGCAAGCACACTGTCAACAATTTGGTCAACCGTCTGCTGTGTGATTTCTCTTCCGCATTTTGTACAATGAGGTGTTCCTATTCTTGCATATAGCAGACGAAGATAATCGTAGATTTCTGTTACCGTTCCTACTGTTGAACGTGGATTTCTGCTTGTGGTTTTTTGGTCTATGGAAATTGCAGGAGAAAGTCCGTCAATATAGTCAACGTCAGGCTTTTCCATCTGACCAAGAAACTGCCTTGCATATGATGACAGGGATTCCACATATCTTCTCTGTCCTTCAGCGTAAATCGTATCAAAGGCAAGGCTTGATTTTCCCGAGCCTGAAAGTCCTGTAAAAACAATTAGCTTATCTCTTGGTATTTCCAAATCAATGTTCTTAAGATTATGCTCTCTGGCACCCTTTATAACAATATTCTTATTCATTATTCATCACCTGCAATTTCTCTCTTATATTTTTCATAGCCGTCTATTCCCTCTTTTGTTACAGGCTTTATCCACTTATTTGACAGGAAATGACTTATGCTGAAAATATTTTTAGGTATATCCTCGAATATATACATAACTGCAAAGGCCACTACAAACGGCGCCTTAAACAAATAAACCGCAATCAAAGTTGCAGGAACAGACAGTGCCCACAGGCAGAAGATTTCAAATTTCGCTCCTGTAACAGTATCTCCGCCGCTTCTGAAAATTGCCACAATTTGAATATACGGTATCATTCTTAACGGAAAAGCAAAGGCGTAAATAATCATAAGCGTTACAGCTGTTTTAAGCGTAAGCTCACTTATATTACTGCCCATATTGAAAATCCCAACTAAATTCTCTCTGAATATCACAATAAATACAGACATAACAACAGCAAGCGACGGCACAATTACGGAAAACCTTTTTGAATCCGTAACGGCTTTGTCTATTTCTCCGCTGCCTATAGATTTACCTATCATTACCGAGGCGGCACTGCCTATACCGAAGAACATAACAAGAGCCATATTTTCAAAGCTTCTCAGTATTGTAACCGCTGAAAAATATTCATAGCCCATATTCGCAAAAATAACATTATAAACAAAGGTGCCTGCTCCCCACATTCCTTCGTTAAGTACAACAGGTGTAGCCTTTCTTACATATGAAGCAACCTCATTTTTATTAAAGTTGAAATACTCAGACGGCTTTCCGATTATTATATTTTTCTGAATAACGGAAATGACAATAATCATCAAAACACCGACCCATGCGGAAATTGATGTTGCAAGTGCGGCACCTCTGACTCCCATTTTTGAAAAGCCGAATTTACCGAAAATCATACAATAATCCAAAAAGATATTCAAAACTGTTGTAAATCCCGACGCATACATAGGAAGCTTTACATTTTCAACTGCCCTTAATACAGACGCTAAAATATTTGTAATTGCTACTGCAATATAAGAAAAAGATACTGCCTTCAAATATTCTGTACCTAAAGCAAGTACAGCTTCATCCTTGTTAAAGATTTCTACCACAAGCTGAGGAACAGCCAAGCTGACACCTGTAAATAAAAAGGATACAAAAAGTGCAAACATCATTGATATTCCGCATATATGCTTGATTCTTTTTAAATCCTTTATCCCCCAAAACTGTGAAGCAAAAACTCCTGTTGCGGAGCAAAATC
Organism: uncultured Clostridia bacterium; assembly: GCA_945224895.1. GTDB lineage: Bacteria > Bacillota > Clostridia > Oscillospirales > Acutalibacteraceae > Eubacterium_R. The sequence continues at coordinate 1,183 of CALYNW010000183.1, read as the reverse complement.
CCAAAAGAATCATATTCATAAGAAACGTCCACTGTCCTATCATTCCCACAGATGACAAAGCGGCAGTACCCAAATTACTGACAAGCAGTGTGTCTGCCAATGAATATGAGCTTGTAAGCAAATTCTGAAACGCAACGGGAACTGCAAGCTTAACTGCTGTTTTCCAAAACTGCCTGTCCTTAAATAAACTACTCATTAGCTTTACCCTCAAGCTCAGCTATTTGGTCACGAAGATATGCGGCATGCTCAAATTCAAGCATACGTGCCGCCTCCTTCATTTCCTTTGTAAGCTGAGTAATAAGAATCTGTTTTTCTTTCTTGGTAAGATGCTTACGCTTACCCTCAATTTTTTCCTTAGACGTAATTTCAATAATTTGATGAACGTCTTTTTTAATTGTTTTAGGAACTATACCGTGTTCCTTATTGTATTGCTCCTGAATACCTCTTCTTCTTACTGTTTCGGTAATAGCACGCTCCATTGACGGCGTTACAGTATCAGCATACATTATAACCTCGCCGTTTTCATTTCTTGCGGCTCTGCCTATGGTCTGAACAAGAGATGTTTCACTTCTCAAAAAGCCCTCTTTATCTGCGTCAAGAATTGCAACAAGAGACACCTCGGGAATATCAAGTCCCTCACGAAGCAGGTTGATACCAACAAGAACGTCGAATTCTCCGAGACGTAAATCTCTTATTATCTCCATTCTCTCGATAGTGTCAATATCGTGGTGCATATACCTAACCTTTACGCCGTAGCCCTCAAGGTATTTTGTCAAATCCTCTGCCATTGCCTTTGTGAGAGTTGTAACAAGGACTCTTTCCTTTCTGTCTGCTCGGATATTGATTTCAGAAAGCAAATCATCCATTTGGTCCTCAGTAGGCTTAACGGTAATAACAGGGTCAAGGAGTCCCGTATGTCTGATTACCTGCTCAACTATTTGAGTGCTGTGCTCCTTTTCAAAATCTCCTGGTGTGGCAGATGTGAAAATGACCTGATTTACCTTATTGTAGAACTCATCAAAGTGCAGAGGTCTATTGTCAAGTGCGCTTGGCAGTCTGAAGCCGTACTGCACAAGGCTTTCCTTTCTGGCTCTGTCACCTGCATACATACCTCTGACCTGCGGAAGCATATCGTGGCTTTCGTCACAGAAAAGCAGAAACTCGTCAGGATAAGAATCAATAT
>CALYNW010000182.1 GCA_945224895.1 uncultured Clostridia bacterium | reverse complement strand
GACGGAGATTTTTTATTTATTTTGTTGTTACCGATTTAGCCTTTGACCATGAAGAATAAACCTTAACAGTTTTACCGTTAAATTTTACGTTTTTATAGGTTCTTATTCTTACATAATATTTTTTCTTTGATTTAAGCTTCTTAACGGTGCTTTTAGTTGTTTTGTAAGATTTAACCGTAACACTCTTTGTGGTTTTTTTTGTAAACTTGCTTGATGTGCTGTACTGAATTTGATATCCTGTTATACCGCTTATCTTTTTCCAAGTCGCCTTAAAGGATTTACTGCCCTTGGTCAGCTTGCTGATTGAGGCTTTTTTCTGCTTTGAATTTATGTATTCGCCGTTTACCTTTTTAGCTCCCGACGGTGCTGTAGGAGTCGGTGAAGAGGAAGAAGGTGTTGTCGTTGTCGGCGGAGCAGAAATTGTAAAGTTTACATTTTTTGTACCGGTGAAATTACCTATACCAATGATTGTAGCAGTTGCAGTTCCTGCTTTTATGTTATTGGCGTAGGACATTGTGTAGTCAACACCGTAAATAAGCGTAGCACCGTTGTAGGTTACGGTAGGAATAGGAGTAAGAGGAGCACCGGTTGCCGTTATTGCGCTTATTGAGGAAACTTTAATACCGCTTGATGTAATTGCAAGAGGATTGATTTTAAAGCCAACAGTATAGCTACCTGTGTAGTTACCCAAGCCTGTTACAGTAGCATATCCCGTTCCTGCATTTAGATTGTTGCTGTATGTAACGTAATAGTTAGTATCCTTTGAAAGGGTTTTATTTCTCTGAATATCCTTTACAGTAACGTTTGGTGACAGTGCGGTGCCCTTAAATGTTACGTCAGCTACAGTTACCAATACTGTTGATGCGTCAATCTGCTTAGGCTCAATGTTAAAGGTAATAACCTTTGTGCCTTGATAGGTATTGTTTTTACCTGTAATTGTAGCAGTTGCAGTTCCGATATTTGTGTTATTTGCAAAGGCTACGCTGTAGTCTGTGCCGTTGATAAGGGTGGTATTACCAAACACAACCGTGAAATTAGGAAAATCCTTTATTGTGTATGCAGAGCCTCTATAGATAACATTTCCTATACCGCTGACATTAGCCGACTCAATATTATTTGTAACTGTGACGGTAAGAGTCTTTGTTTTAACAGTAGTTGCCTCATAATTGTCCCTGTCGTAGCAAACATAGCAGGTAATAATAGCTATGCCGTTTTCGTTAGCTGTTACTGTTATATCAGCATTTTTGTTTGAATTATACGATGTCCGGACAGTAGCAACACTTTCGTTATCTGAGACAACAACTATGCAGTCCTTATTAAAGTCGCTGTTAGGCGTCAATGATACATTGAATGTGTATTCGGTTCCTGCAGGAATTGTTTTTGAAGTACTGCTTGGATTGAAGGTAATTCCTGTTGTTTTATCATTGCTTTTAATTGTTATGGACTTTGAAGCAGCATAGTCAAAATATGATTGACCGCCTTTTACTGCATAAGCAGTAATAACAATATCGCTATTTGTTTTGCTCTTTATCTGAATGTTAGTACCGTTGACAGTACAATCAATGTAATCCTTTGCATTTTCAATATCAATTTCAGCGTCGGTACCTATTCTTGCTCTCCACAATATAGTATCATTAGAGAGATTTCCGTTTTCTCCTGTCATTTTACAGTTGATGGAGATAGTATCGTTTTTATAGATGCTGTATGTATCGTTTAAGCCACTGACAGGCATAAGTGCAGAGCTCCCCACATTACTTGGCTCAAGCTCAATGCTTGTTGCTCTTACAGCAGGAACAACTGCTATTTGAATGCTCTTTGATGCACCTGATTCCGATACGGCAGTAATGGTGACTGTTTCGCTGTCTGAGCTTATATTGTATCCCTCAACGGCTTCAATATTTCCGCTACTGTCGACAGTAAGAGCCTTTTCGTTGCTTGATGACCAGTAAATTTTTTCACTTGTATTATCAGGTGAGGCGATAAGCGTGATTTTTGATTTATGACCTAAGGGCAAAACCCGACTGTCAACCTTTAATTCAATGCTCTTAATTGCCGCAACAACATTAATTGTACAGGTGCATATACCACTGCCCCTTTTAGCCTTTAATGTAATTTTTGCCGAACCGCTGTTGCGTGCAGTAACAAGTCCGGAAGAATTTACTGTTGCAACATCGGGATTGTCAGATTCATAAAGAATCTCATCAGTAGGGTTTGAACCGGGAGTTGATACTGTAAATGTTGTTTCCTTAGAAAGGTCGATAGTTGTTTTGTTAAGAGTATAGATTGTATACTCTTTTTCAGTAAGCTTAATATCTGTGATAGCATTTAGCTGAGTTATAGTAACAGGCATTACGCAGTTAAGCGTTCTGTTAATCATTCCTACATCTCTTGACTTTGCGTATGCCTTAACATATACGAGTCCGGGATTCTTGATTGTAAGACTGCAACCAAGGTTATCATCATCATTTTTAATTGTGTATTTTGATGAATCTAATTCCTTTGTACAGCCTTCGTCAGTGTATACCTTATAATCTATACTGTCGTTGAATTTGAGAAGACCGCTGTTTGGTGAGGTGTTTACAACGTCAATTTTAATTGTGTCGCCTTCAATTACAGATAAAGAACCCGAACCGATATCTGTTCCTGCATATACTGTTCCGTTAACCTTCAAATGAAACCTTGTTAAAGGAACACATTTTTTAACTTTTAAAATGTTTTGACTGCTGTAACCGCTGGCAGGGCTGAAGGTTAAAAGAGAATCATATTCGGAATATTGAGATGCTGTTACCTTATAATTTCCGCTTTCGCTGTCAAGCTCACAGCTTACACATTCTTTGCCCTGGCTGTTAAATTTATTGCTTGATGACGGAAGCTCCAAAAAGTCATCGTTTTTATCAGGACTTGACGTAACCTTAAGCTCAGCATATTTCTCTGCTTCTTCCTCATCATTTTTATAATAGTCAATATATAGCGTTGATGATGAGGAGTCGTAATATGAGTGTGAATTATCGTTTACCTGCTCTATATCAATTTTTTCAATAGGCTGTAAGGGTGTTATTTCAGCTTCGCAAACATATTCGTCGAGGGTGGCAGATACCGAAATCTGATGATATACGCTTGCTATTGAAGGCGTCAGCTTAGCCTCCTCTGTAATTGTGTATACATCATTTGATGAAGATATGGTTAAATTCTTCTTACCCGAAATAAGATTGCCGGTATCTTCACCGCTTACCGACCATACAAAGCAAATATTGTGATCCTTATAGTAATTTACTTCATCTTCAGTAAGCAAGCTTAACTGTGCTTTT
>CALYNW010000181.1 GCA_945224895.1 uncultured Clostridia bacterium | reverse complement strand
AGGTCTGCCACAACTTAATCCGCTGTTGTCAGCATTCGTGTAACAAACGGCATCAGCAAAAATGACAAAGCCTTTGACGATAATGTACCTATTGCAAATATAATTGTATTTGACGCCAGTTTTTTATACTTATCCACTTGCCGTTCTCACTTTCCGAAATTTTTGAATGAAAAATCACTCTAAATATTTAAGCTTTCCGTCGCTGAAAATAAGAGTGTTATCTCTTGACGATGAAGTATAAATACAGCTTCCCGCAAATACCTCCTCGCCGCCGTATGACCTTGTACCTGTAAGGAAAACATACTGATAGCCGTAGCCCACAGCCATTGTTCCGCTTGTATCCGTGTCTGAAACAGATACCATAACAGAGGTTGACATTGAGTTCATATTAAGCTCAAGTGCCTGCATTTTTGAGCCGTCAAGGCTTGTATAATAAAGTCTGTTTGAATATATTACGGGATAATCGGTTGCATTACAGCCTTCTGCAAGGGTGACAATATTTTCCGAGCCAAATTTCTGTCTGCAAAGATTATATGTACCATCTGCCTGCTTTTGATAGTAATACATAAATCCGCATTCAAGCTGAAGATTAATAATATCATCGCCTAATGTATCATCTCTGAAATACTGTCTGTCATTGCTGTCGGTAAGGCTGACTGTTATATATTCTGAATAGTCAGCTACATTATCATGCTGAACAAAGAATATTCTTGAAAGAGAAATTCCTGCAAAGCTGATTGTCTTATCAGCCTGTCCCGTGAACAAAACCGTTTTTTCAAAACTCTCGGTATCTATATAGCCTACCGTATTATCAGCACCAATAAAATAAACCCTGTCATTATAAAGATAGGCAAAGGACACGTTATCCGAAACCTTTAAAATATCTCCACCGCTAATCTGACATCTATTAAGAGTGTTGCTATCCGTATCAACAAAATAAATATAGTCGCCTAAGATATTAAGATACTTAAAATTATAGTTATCAGCCTTGACCTTTTTATTCTTTTCCTCATTAGGCTCAAAGCGGTAAATACCTTTATTAGGTATACTGTAATAAATGTATGAGGGGCTGTAGGTTACGGCACCGTTTGTTTTATTAAGCAAATTTCCAAGCTGATTTCCCTGCAGTGACGTATCAAATGCAAAGTCGGAAAATTCAACATAATCATAATCCGCCGCCTTTGTGGTAGGCTGAGTAGTTGTGGGCTTAGTCGTTGTCTGAGGCTCGGTAGTTGTAGTCTTACCGAGTATATCCTCGTTTACAAACTTAACAACCTGCTGAGCTTTCTCATTAGGCAAAAGGGTTGAAAAATCAAAATCGGGATTGCATATTTTTACTGTTATAACAAATGCCGCAAGAGCTACAATAAGTATTGTCAAAAAAATAAGAAATCTTTTTCTTGCTCTTTTCCTTTTCCTTGCTCTTTGGCGTTTTTTTCTTAATTTTTGTCTTTCCTGCTCGTCCATTAATTATCTGACCTGTCCGTTTCCGAAAATTAAATATTTTGTAGTAGTAAGCTCACGAAGTCCCATAGGTCCTCTTGCGTGAAGCTTTTGAGTTGAAATGCCTATTTCGGCACCCAAACCGAATTCTCCGCCGTCTGTAAATCTTGTTGAGGCGTTATGATATACAGAGGAGGAATCTATGCGCTTCATAAACGCTTCGGCATTTTCCTGATTTTCCGTAATTATTGCCTCGGAATGACCTGTTGAATATTTATTGATATGGTTGATTGCATCATCAAGACTGTCTACGGTTTTTACGCTGATTATGTAATCAAGATATTCGGTGCCGAAATCCTCCTCGGTTGCCTGCTTAATATCGGGGCAAACGGCTCTTGCTCCTTCGTCTCCTCTGATTTCAACATTCTTTTCATCAAGACGATTTTTAATTACAGGCAGTGCCTTTTCAATAATACCTCTGTGGATTACAAGGCTTTCACAGGCATTGCAAACGCCTATTCTCTGAGTCTTTGCATTGAAAATAATATCTGCCGCCATATTGACATCTGCCGTTTCGTCAACATAGATATGGCAATTTCCCGAGCCTGTTTCAATAACGGGAACGGTTGAATTCTCAACAACGGCTTTGATAAGACCTTTACTGCCCCTCGGTATGAGGCAATCAAGATAATTCTTCATTTTCATAAGCTCGTTTGATGATTCACGGCTGATATCTTGTACAAGCTGAACACAGTTTTCATCAAGCCCTGCTTTTTTTATTGCAGACCTCATAACATCTGAAATGGCAATATTTGAGTTAATTGCTTCCTTACCGCCTCTCAAAATAACGGCGTTTGAGCTTTTAAGGCATAGTACGGCGGCATCTGCCGTAACATTAGGTCTTGATTCATATATGATTCCAACCACACCTATAGGACAACTGACCTTTTTAATAAGCAAACCGTTGGGTCTTTCTACGGTTTCAAGGATTTTACCGCAGGGATCGTCCAAATCTCTGACCTGCATACAGCCGTCAGCCATACCCTTTATCCTGTCGGCATTGAGCATAAGCCTGTCCAAAAGCCCTTGATTAAGTCCTGCGTTTTTACCGTTTTCAAGGTCAATTTTATTTGCTTCGATTATTTTATTTGTATTTTCAACAAGTGCCTTTGCTATTTCTTCAAGGACCTTGTTTTTTTTCTCAGACGTTACAACCGCTAAATTCTCTGCCGCTTTTTTGGCATTAATTCCAAGCTGTTCAAGCATCTCTTATTCTCCCTTTGATTTAAAATATGTACCTATGCTTTCTCCTGAAAGCACCTTATAAATTGATGTAGGCTTTTCACCGTTCATAACTATAGTTGAAATCCCCGATGATGTAGCTATATCGGCGGCTTTAATTTTCGTTAAAAATCCGCCTGTGCCCTTTTCTCCTGCACCGCCTGCAAGAGAATAAATCGTTTCGTCAATTTTATCAACTGTCGAAATAAGCTTGGCGTTTTCATTATTCCTCGGATTGTCGTCATAAAGTCCGTCGGTATCGGTAAGCATAATAAGAAGGTCTGCATTAATCAAAACCGCTACGTTTGCGCTTAAGCAATCATTATCACCGTTTAAAAGTTCTTCAACATAAACCGAGTCATTTTCATTTACAATCGGCAAAGCACCGTAATCAAGAAGCTGATTAAAGGTGTCAATCAAATGATTTTTTTCATCGGGATTGGAAAGAGTGTCGGCAGTACACAAAAGCTGACTTACAACCACTCCGTATTCCGAAAACATTTTATCATAAAGAAACATCAGCTCACATTGACCTACAGCCGCCGAAGCCTGACGCCCCTGCGTTGGTTCAGGCTTTGAGGACAAGCCCAGCTT
>CALYNW010000180.1 GCA_945224895.1 uncultured Clostridia bacterium | reverse complement strand
CCGGTAATATCACAAAGCAGCCTGTTTTTGACGAAATGAGAAAAGCAGGTACAGGCTACCGTGTTATCGGCGACCTTGCAGTAACCGACAGAATTATGAACGATACCTTCTGGATTGGTGTATATCCGGGTATGACAGACGAAATGATAGATTATATGGCTAAGACCATTATCGAGGCTTGTAATTTATAATTTTATAGTTAATATTATAGGGAAACGGCGTCCCGTACACTTGGCTTTCAGTGGGGAGGCTGTTTCCCGATTGGTGTTTTTATATAAATTTTTAGGTGTTTAAGATATGAAAATTAAGGTTTCAAATTATATTGCGCAATTTCTTGTTGACCACGGTGTAACAGACGCTTTTTCCGTTGTTGGAGGCGGAGCAATGCACCTTAACGACGCCTTCGGTCATCAGGAGGGCTTGCATACAACCTACAATCATCACGAGCAGGCTTGTGCCATTGCCGCAGAGGCTTATGCAAGACTTGAAAATAAAATTGCACTTCTTTGCGTAACATCAGGACCGGGCGGTACAAATGCCATAACAGGTGTTGTGGGCGGATGGCTTGATTCTATTCCGATGTTTGTTGTTTCGGGACAGGTAAAATATATTACCACATCAAGATATGCAAAAAGGCTTAACCCCGAGGTCAATCTCAGAGCCTTAGGCGACCAGGAGTATGATATTGTAAAATCCGTTGAGCCTATGACAAAATATGCCGTTATGGTTGAGGACCCTATGCAAATCAGATATATTTGCGAAAAGGCTTGGCATCTTGCAACTACAGGCAGACCGGGTCCCGTATGGATTGATGTTCCCGTTGATATTCAGGGAACGGTTATTGAAACAGATGACCTTGAGGGCTATGACCCGACAGATGACGATGCACTTCTTCCTCCTCCTGTTAGTGAAGAAACGGTAAAAGCCGTTATCGACGAAATCAAAAATGCTGAGCGTCCTGTTATTTACGCAGGCGGCGGTATCAGGCTTTCGGGCGGATATGAAGAATTCAGAAAGGTAATTGACAGGCTTAATGTCCCCATTGTAACCTACTGGAACAGTGTTGATTTAATTGAAAATGACAATCCTCTTTATGTTGGCAGAGGCGGAAATATGGGCGACCGTGCAGGTAACTTTGCGGTGCAGAATTCCGATTTGGTTGTGGCAATCGGTACACGTATTTCAATTAGACAGGTTGGTTACGATTTTGGCACATGGGCAAGAGAAGCAAAGCTAATTATGGTTGACATTGATGAGTCGGAAATGAAAAAGCACACAATCAATGTTGATATGCCGATATGGGCAGACGCAAAGGATTTTCTTACTCAGCTTGATAAGACTTTGCCTGAAAATGAAAAGGTGTTTGACAATAAGATTTGGCTTGACGCCTGTCAAAATTGGAAGAAAAAATATCCTGTTACACTTGAAAGGCATTGGAATAACGGCGGGGAATTTGCAAATGTTTTTGCATTTGTAAAATATCTCAGCGATTCACTTCCCGAAAAGAGCTATACTGCCGTATCAAACGGTGCCTGCTGTGTTGTAGGTCATCAGAACTATACAATCAAAAAGGATACACGCTTTATCATAAACAGCGCCATTGCCTCTATGGGCTACGGACTTCCTGCAGCAATCGGTCTTTGTGTTGCAGCAGGCAGACAGGAAACAATCTGCCTTGAGGGTGACGGCTCAATAATGATGAATCTTCAGGAGCTTCAGACTATCGTTACAAATAGGCTTCCTATCAAGATTTTCCTTATTAACAATCAGGGCTATCATTCAATAAGACTTACTCAGACAAATATTTTCAGTGAGCATACTAAGGTTGGTATAGGTCCCGAGTCGGGAGATTTGACCTTCCCTGAATTTGAAAAAATTGCCTATGCCTTTGGAATTCCTTATTATTCGGCTCATAACAATGATGAAATGAAAAGGGTTGTTGATGAGGTTCTTGCACAGGAGGGTTGTGTATTCTGCGAAATTTATACAGATACCCAGCAGGTTTGGGAGCCTAAGAGCAGTGCAAGACGTCTTGAGGACGGCACAATCGTAAGTCCTCCTCTTGAGGATTTGGCGCCCTTCCTTCCGAGAGAAGAGCTTTTGGGAAATATGTTCATTAAACCGCTGTAATAAAAAATCCCTAACGTATTGATTCAGTACGTTAGGGACTTATTTTTTTGATTAAATTTTACTGTACCGCTTCAACCTTTTTGCCGTCCTTACCTATATAACCGATTAAGATAGCCAGTACAAGTCGAAGAGCATTTGCAACTGCGGTAGATATAGCCATACCGAGAACGCCAAGTGCCTTTACGGTTATGATTGCCAAAACGAAAAATACTGCGGCATAAATTATTTGAATAATCATTTGCCATTTTTCGTGTCTGAAGGTAAGCACAACATTTAAAATCAGCTCGGATATGAAGCACATAACCTGACCGAAATTAACAAGCACCATAATTTTCATAACCTCGTCATAATAGTTCGGATAGAAAAGCTTTGTAAATATCGGGGTTCCGATAAGCGTCAGCCCGAAAAAGACAACTCCGCCTGCTACCACAAGGAAATTAAATTTAGTGAATAGCTTTTTGTCAATTTTTGAGTCCTCGTTTGTGATATATCCTATGATTACACCGCTTAACGGAGCAACAACCATTGCGGCGGTTTTACCAATAAGGGTTGCCGTGTAATAAGGTCCAACCTCTTCACTGCCCACAAGATTTCTAATAATAATTCTGTCTAAATTCATTACTAAATAGTAAAGCAAATATGATACTAAAAGAGGGGTTGCACTTTTAGAGAACCTCTTTAAATTCGGCGCAGGAATAATAGGCTTCTTCTTAAGAGGTGTTGCCAGGAATGAATAAAGAATACCTGAAACCTCACCGATTACAAACGGAATCCACCATAATGTAACAAATCTGAATACAACGATACCTACAACATAACCGATGGTTACTGCAATGCAATAGATGAGATATTGATTAAATTTAATTGTAAGCTTATAAATACCCTCTGAATAATATCTGATTGCCATTAATGCCTGAATAAGCAATACCATGGCAATGTCAACTATTGCTATTTTTTGTATAGATAAAAATGCTCCGCAGAACACAGTCATCATCAGCAAAACAAGGAGATTATAGGTCATACACTCGCCGTTGACAATATCGTAATTATTGCGCTGTACAAGTCTGGTGTTACTGCTTGCAAGACCTAAAGCAACAGATGTTATTGAGAAAATGCTGATGTAATACAACACTTCGCCATAGGCGGTATTTCCCAAATATTTACTAAGCATAGGGTATATAACGAATTGAAGGGCACCGTTATATATTATCAATCCTAAAAAGGTCTGTGTAAAG
>CALYNW010000179.1 GCA_945224895.1 uncultured Clostridia bacterium | reverse complement strand
TTCTTCGGCAGGAGCCTCTTCAACTACCGTGTCCTCTTTTTTAGCCTCAACAATTTCAATTTCATTGTCGCACTCAAAGAAATCGTTGTCGTCAAAATATTCAGGATCCTTTTTAGCAGTAAGCTTCTGAATAGCAAGATAAACAGCAGCGGCAACGCCTACGATAGCAACGATTGCGCTGATAACCTTTAAAACTTTTTTGAAATCCATAATAGTATACCCCTTTCAAATTATGCTTATATTATAAATACAAAAATATGTAAAGTCAAGACAGAAAAACAAAACTCCTGTTAATTTTTAACAGGAGCAGTAAACAAAAATATTTAATAGACCTTTTAACTCTTATGCGTTTGCTTTCTTTGCAAGATTGCTCTTCTTTCTTGCCGCACAGTTCTTATGGATAAGATTGCTTGCAGCAGCCTGGTCAATCTTCTTAACAGCTTCCTTTACAAGTGCGTCTTTATCAGCTGCATTTGTTTCAATAGCAACGTTAGCCTTTTTGATAGCTGTTTTAAGTGCAGAGTTAGCAGCCTTGTTGTTAGCAGCCTTAACTGCGTTTACCTTTACTCTCTTCTTAGCTGACTTAATATTTGGCATTTCATTCACTCCTTTACGGCTGTATTATGTATAAAGGGACCGTTCCCTTGTCTTCTAATGCTTATGTATATTATCACAACTTGTATAAAAATGCAAGTATTTTTTTATTTTTGGGCATACTTTTATTAAAAAAACTTTGATTTAAGGTGATATTTGTGAAAAATCGTACCGATTTGGCGGTAGAATCCTTTGAATCTGTCAACAAAACATATATAGACGGCGTCAAGGTCAGAGAGGAAAACGGCATCACAACCGTAACTGTTTTGAACGATAAGGGTGCAGACGCTATCGGTAAGCCTGTGGGAAAATATATAACCTGTTGTGTGCCCTCATTTGTCAGCGACACTGATATTTTTGACGGCAGACTTGAAAAAATATCTGAGATTTTAGGCAGTCTTTTACCTGATAATATAGAAAGCGTCCTTGTTGCAGGCATCGGAAATCTTGACATTACCGCAGATGCTTTAGGTCCGAAGACAAATAATTATGTTCTTGCCACACGCCATATCATAGGACAAAAGGAGCTGTTCGGCGATTTTTTCAATGTTTCATCAATATCCACAGGTGTCCTCGGAGATACGGGAATTGAGTCTGCGGAAATAGTGGGAGGAGGTGTATCAACTATTCACCCCGCCTGCGGAATAGCTGTTTATGCCTTGGCGGCTTCCTCTGCCGAAAGACTCGGTACAACCGTTCAGCTTTCCGATACGGGAATATCTCCGGGCTCAGGCGTAGGTAATCACAGATACGAAATTTCAGAAAACACTCTCGGAGTTCCTGTTGTTTCAATAGGAATTCCCACAGTAGTTTCAACCGAAATCATCAGCGGTAAGGAAACAGGCGAGCCTATGTTTGTAACACCAAGAGAAATTGACAGGGTAATTGATTTGGGTGCCAAGCTAATCGGTATGTCAATTAATGTCTGTCTGCAAAAAAATATCAGCCAGCAGGATTTATTTTCTCTTGTGGGCTGATTATATTCTGACATTTTTCATCATATACATTTATATATAATAGTTATATGCGGTGAAGAAATGAAAAGGGATAAAGATATTAAAAATGATATAAATTATAAAAGTAATAGTGAAATAAAGAAAAAGAAAAGTCTGCTTTTCTTTATATTTAATATAGCTGCGGTTTTTGCCGTTACGGCAGCGGTTATGAATTTTTCCCCCACTATTGCTCCGAGGCTGATTGGCTTTAATGAAAATGCGGCGGCTGTCTTTGCTCCCGTAGAATTTGTAAAAGAAAATAAAGAAAAATCAGTTGATAATTCTGATAATACAGCAAAAACGGATAATACTACTAACACCGCATCAAAGGAGGATACAACGTCGGCTTCTTCGGACAGGAATATAGATAAGGACAGCGATATATATTCAAAGATAACCGAAACTCCCGATGATATAGCAAAGCTAATGGCTGAGGCTGAAAAAACTATTAAAAGCGAAAAGCAAACGGGCAAAACGAGTGAAGAGGATTACTTCGGTGGGGGAACGCTGGTATCCTTCAACGGAGTCGAGGTCCAGAGTAAAATACCGGACTCGTTTTATAAGCTCAATATTGAATCTCTCCTTAATCAGAAGGCAGAGCTCAGTATTAAAGATGTATCAAAACCAACGGTTCTTGTTTATCACAGTCATACAACAGAAAGCTATACTCTTCTTGATGTGGGTTATTATACAAAGTCTCTCGACCCTCGCTCTGACAATGAAGCAAAAAATATGGTGAGGGTGGGAGACGATTTGTGTGAGTATCTTGAGGCTTTGGGAATTTCTGTAATTCACGACAGAACAATCCACGACACAAGCTACAATTCTGCATACGACTCCTCAAGAAAAGCCGTTGAGAAATATCTTGAAAAATATCCCACTATAGAAATTACCATTGATGTTCACCGTGACGATATTACATATAATAACAAAACCAAGGTTAAGCCTACTGCTGTCATCAATAATAAAAAGGCTGCAAGAATGATGATAATTGCAGGAGCACAGTACGGCAGTATAAAAAGCTATCCCGACTGGGAATATAATCTTCGCTTTGATTTGGCTGTTCAGCAAAAGGTAAACGAAATGTATCCCGGACTTATGAGACCTATCCTTTTTTCCCAAAGAAAATATAATATGGATGAAACACGGAATTCATTTTTGCTTGAGGTTGGGACAGACGCAAATACTCTTGATGAGGCTTGCTATTCCGCAAGACTGTTTGCAACTGCCTTGGCGGAGCTTATAAAAGAGGATTATACCGAAAAATAAAGGAGCATTAATATATAATGAAAAGGAAGCTGACGGCAATTTTTCTTTGTGCCTTGATTGCTTTAACAGCAGGAGTGTCTGTTGCATATTATAATACTGAGTCCTTTGGATTTGATGAAAATGCAAAAGTAATTTCGAAGGATAATGAAAAAATTACTTTTCTTGATTTTGAAATATACTATAAGGATGTAGATAATTTTGTTTCGACTGCAAGAGAGTATTTGCCGGAAAAACCAAGCGTAATGTATCTTGATAAACAACATAATGTGGTACATTATAAATGTATATAATATATATAGAATATAAAGGACGGTTTGAAAACTGTCCTTATTTTTAGCCATATTCGGAACACGTGGGATAGTGTGAAAAAACTTGCAAAAAAGTTAAATAAAAGTGTTGACAAACGCATTTTCTTGTGGTATTATTGCAAAGCACTCGCGAGAGAGGGGACGAGAGGAACCGATAGAGAGAGTGCAAAAAGGACCTTGAAAATTAAACAACGACGAGAAAAAAGGAACCCGATAAGAT
>CALYNW010000178.1 GCA_945224895.1 uncultured Clostridia bacterium | reverse complement strand
TTGCCAAAGCCTTGCCTAACGAAAAAATCCACTAATTTTTAATTGAGTGATTGTATCAAACTTTCGTAGGGGCTTCCTTGGAGCGGACGCCAGACCCTTTTGTCTGCTTCGCAGACATTTCCCCTAACAGGGGAATCCCATTGCAAGCCCGTTATAAGCAGTTGCTTCATTCAACAACATCTCGATAAACCCTAATTTATAATATTTATGTATGCAAAAAGAGGTATGGATTTTAAAGTCCATACCTCTTTAATATTAATAATTATTCGCCGAGACCTCTTTCGTCAAAATTAAGAATAGTTGACATAATAACCTCGTAGCCTGTTTTAATAGCCTCAGGAACAAGACGGTCGTAGCTGTCACGACGGTTATGATAGTAATCAGCAGGAGCAGGGTCCATAGCCGCAAGACAGGTTGCCGTAATTCCTGCCTGTGTAAATGCGGCGGCGTCTGATGAGCCAAAGAATACGTTTGCAAACTTCAAATCATCGTGACCTGCCTCAATGGCAGAATCCATAACAAGCTTGCTGAACTTCTCATTATGCTTTACAGTACCTGTCATATCTCTGTTATAAACATTAAGATATTCAAGGTCTGTAAGAGTATCAACGCAGAGCACTGCAGTTTCAACACCGCTGTTTACATATTCGTCGTAGTGATCCTTTGCCCACTGCTTACATCCTCTGAGTCCTGCTTCTTCACCGTCGGTAATCATTGCGCAAACCTCAGTGTTTTCAAAATCAACGCCTGCCATATCAAGCATACGCAAAGCAGTAACAGCCGCATAGGTACCTGTCAGGTTATCGTTAGCACCGGGAGAAATCGTTTTGAAATCAACAAAAAGGAAAAGTGTAACCATTGCAAGAGCGGTAAAAAAATGGAAGAAATAGCTGTAATCAGTCATAAATTCTCCAAATGCACCCATATCTGCAAAATGTGCAATTACCGTAATTGCGGAAATTACGAATGAAGCAATGGCACCTAAAATAGTGCAACCCATAAGAATTGTCATAAGGGGAAATTTCTTTCCGTAGTAGATATGTCTCCACTCATATGCTGCGTCAATATGACCGCTGATGATAATTCTTCTCTTAACCTCACCCTTAGGCTTTCTTACGCCTAAAAGATTATGTCCCTCAACCTTCTTGTAGAACACGTCCATAAACTGCTTGTACATAAGAAATTCCATAACAGTTATAAGAAGTCCTACAAATACAACTCCGCAAACAATACACTGTGCAACAAACATACTGATGACGCTTGTAAATACAAGTCCTGCACATACTGCTACTGCAAGGAAAATTCCTGCCGAAACAAATTTTGTCCACTGCAAAAATGCTTTAGGTGACATTTTATAGGTCTCAAATCTTGTTTCGTCACAGAAGGTATCCATTTCCTTCTTAATGTGCTTTTCTGCCGCAAGGCAATTTTCATTACCTGATTCACGGGGTCCGTACTTTTTGATAACGTTTGTTATTTCCTTAACGGTATAATCAACATTTTCGTCAATAACCGACTGGGGGAAATCTGCAATTTTCATTTTACTTTTCTCCTTGTGCTTTATATTTTTTATTAAGCTTCAACTCTAAATGAGTATCACCTTTAAAAAACTTTTTCTGTATATTGGCTCTTTTAATAATGCCCTTCGGCATTGAAACGCTGTCAACAGCATAATTTATGCCGAGATATTCATAATATGGCTTAAAGCCTTCAAGTCTGGATAAAAAGCTACTCCAATTTCTTTTGACCTCAGGAGTCCAGGCAACCTCGGCAAGAGCCTCCATTCTCGGGTGCAAACGACAGTCAAGCATATCAAGACTGTCTATCCACTCTGTCCAGTTTTCGCCCTCTACACCTAAAACATTCTTAATATTGTCCTTATTAACACCGAAATCCTCAGGCTTATAGTCATATGTATTTTTAAGCGGATACTGAGCATATGTCATATCAAAATAAAAGCTGTGGTGATTTGACATAATAAGCCTGCCGCCGTTATTTACAAAGCGTTCTGCATTCTTATCTCTCTGAGGCGTCCAATACTGACCGATAATAGATTTGTCAAGATTTCCTGCCTTAAGAATTTCGTTCCAGCCGATAAGGCTTTTTCCCTTATCTTTAATGTGAGCAAGAATTTGATTGTTGAGCCAGCCCTGTAAATCCTCTTCGTTTTTTAGGTTGTTTTCCTTTATTCTCTGCTGACAGCATGGGCATTTTTTCCACTCGTCCTTAGGTGCTTCGTCTCCTCCTATATGGAAATAAGGAGCAGGGAAAAGGTCACAAACCTCATCAATAACATCAAAAATAAATTCAACTGTCCTGTCCTTGCCGGGACAGATAGGTCTGTTCCAATCCTTTATATTAAGCTTTCTTTCGGGAATTAAGCCACCGAAATATCCGGGTACCTCTCTGAAAAGCTCCTTGCAGGCAAGCCAAGGATATGCCGCAATGGCAGATGCACAATGAGCCGGAAAATCAATTTCGGGAACAATCATTATTCCTCTTTCGCAGGCATATTCAACTATCTCACGAATATCGTCCTGAGTATAAAAGCCCTCATATCTTTCATTTACAAGCTCGCTTGAATGCCACCCGTTAATTTGAGTATATTCTCTAACAGAGCCCTTTTCGGTCAAAAGCGGATATTTCTTAATCTCAATACGCCAGCCCTGATCATCAGTCAAATGCCAATGGAACACATTAAGCTTCATCATAAACATATGGTCAAGAAATCTCTTAACTCCGTCTTTACCGAAGAAATGTCTGCTTTCGTCAAGCTGTAATCCTCTCCACTTAAACACGGGCTTATCCTTAATGTGACAACAGGGAGCCTTATTCTCGCCAAGCTCTGCCCTGCAAAGCTGTCTTAAAGACTGCAAAGCATAATATGCTCCTGTTTTTGAAGAAGCCTTAATTTCTATTCTGTCTTTATCAATATCAAGCGTATATTCCTCTGCATCAAAGGACGACTCTTTAATTATAATAAGCCTGCTGTTTTCGCCTCTGGGACATTTAAGCAAGGGCAGGTCAAAATCACTTTTTAACGTTAAATTTTCAAATCCTGTAAAAAAGCCGTCATTTATCTTATACTCCGACGGCATCGGGATAATGTTAATCATAATTTTTCCTCTCTTATGTAATTTGAAATATTGTAACATATAAATAGTAAAATCTCAACAGTTAAGCAAATTTGTAACAGCATTTTAATATTTTGGCAAAAAATAAAATACTGCCGTATTTTAACATATGACAGTAATAAAATCAATATTTCATAAAACCCGTGTTATATGGTTTTTGACGGATTATTTTCTATTCGTCGGACCCTCTCGGGTTCAAGTCCTGTCGTTGTAAAAAAAACAAAAGGCACAAAAATGTGCCTTCTGTTTTTTTGGTGGAGCATAGGGG
>CALYNW010000177.1 GCA_945224895.1 uncultured Clostridia bacterium | reverse complement strand
AAGCAGCTCTTTGAGGATATACCTTAGCATTAGGCGAATTATCGACAAATACTTTTAAACTATTTTCATCCTTAAGATAATCGGTAATATCACTCCTGAAAGTAGAATATCCTCCGTTATGTTCTGCTATTTTTACATCGTTCAATAAAACAGTGCAGGACGAATTTACGCCATTAAATTCGATATAACAACGCTCATTGCTTTCTATTAGTGGCTTGCAAAAAGTTTTTTCATATGTGCATATGCCTCTGTAATATTCTTCAGGTCCTGTCTGACCGTCAACAGCATTCCAAGTATGGGGAATATTTACTTTTTCTGTTTTTTCTTCTTTCTTAAAAATCCAATTTTCATTAAAATTTATTGCTTTTCTCATATATGCTCCTGATAGTAAAGTAATGACAGATAATTTCTTTATGAAAATTATCTATGTTTATAAAATTCAATAAAATTACTCTTCGACAAATTCTGTTATCGTTTCTTCAACTATTTCGCTTTTGTTTTCCTGTGATAATTTAGATTTTTTGTATGCTATGTTTTTCTGAACTTCTTCCATTTTTTCAAAGGTAATATTGCTCTTTTTCATAGCTAAAATTGTGCAAATCCAGCCGATTATCGGAAATCCTATAAGAAGTACAACAGTAATAACTTTTACACCTACAGTAAGAGGATCGCCTTGCTGAGGCACAGTTGTTGTGTAACCAATCAAGCCGATCATTGCAGTGGCAATGAACGCACCGAAAGAAGATATTGCCTTATCTACAAAGCTATATGTTGCTGATACAGCAGCGGGCATATATTTGCCTGTACGGTCAAACTCATAGTCAACTATATCCATACGAAGTGAATTTGTTGCCACACTTACAACCATTTTAGTTGCGTTTACCGCAAAATTTAAAAGTAAAAATACAATTGCGATTATTACACCCAAAGCTACTGATGATGCCTTCTTATTCATCAAATCGCCTATCATAGAGGCAGGTGCAAACAAAATAAATGCTGCGTAAATTATGTTAACAACAATACAAATTTTTGACCAGTCAACCATAACCTTTAAGCTGCCTTTTTTACCTGCAATTTTTGAACCAATAACTGCAAATATTATCGACGGGAGCATAGCAATGGCAGAAAGAATTGACGAAAGTGACATAGAACCTACGATTATACCGAAAAGCATTGTTGATACAACAGATGCCGAACCGATAGTTTGCGCAAGTTTGTCACTGCCGGCTGCAATAATATAGCGTTGTAATTCCTTATTACTCTTAATGAGATTAACCATATCTTTGAAAGACGGTTTTTCTTCTTTTTCTTTTCCTATTTTAATGTTTTCAAAGTTTTCAGGCTTGTCAAATTTTGAAACACCTATACAAGACAGCAGATAAAATACAAACGAAACTGCAATAACTACAATGTTGAGAGTTTCAAAATATTGAGTAGACTGAATGTTGTTGAATTTTGGAAGAATAACAGACATTGAAACAACAGACATAATCATTGGAGCTAAATAGGAATATGCCGTATTCCAAACCGAAATGGTAGGTCTCTGTTTAGGATCGTTAGTTAAAACATTTGCATTGATTTGTCCTGAGATACTGCAAAATGTATAACCAATAATATAAATCACATAGCAAAGGACAAAAAATGCTATTCCTAATGCACCTTCAAGATGAAGTTTTGGTCCGATATTGCACATAAGTGTAGTAGCAACTGACATAGTTGCCCATCCGATCATTGTGAAAAACCTTATTTTGCCGTGTTTGCTCTTAAATCTTTCCATTACCAGTGCAATTATCGGGTCTGTGATACCATCGAATAATCTCGAAAATGTAATGATTACTCCTGTAACGGCAACAAGTATACCGAAATTTGCATTACCAATGTATGTAGCCGATGTCATTAGTACATAAAACACCATTTGACCTATACCGGTCATTGTTGTTAATGCGATTTGCCAAGTTTTCGCCCTGCTGTAAACAGGTGACGGCTTTGCGTTTTTTTCTTTCATAATTTTTACTCCTTTTCAATTTTTTAATGAAAACTTGCTTTTTGGTTGTCTTTAGTGTATCATTAAAAAAAAGAAATGAATAGAAAAATATTATTGAGTATAGCAATATATTATCATATTTATGTACTTTCGAGGTGTTATTATGGACTCAAGCTTGTTTGAAAGGTTGCTGCACGTACTTTTGAAAACTCCTGTATTTAAACTCGATAATAAAGACGAAAAGTTAGAACAATTTGAAAATGAGTATTGTTTTGATGAAAACTTGCAGCCTATGTTTACTAAAACAATTCTTCTTAATATTATTTCTGATGTAGAAAAAAATGTCATCTACGAAATCGCAGATGACATTAATGTCTATATATCTATATTTAACTTCGAGAATGAAATATATTTAGTGGGACCTTATGTAAGGGAAGAATATTCACAACAAGATATTGATAATTTGTTGATAGAGTATCATCTTCCTTCTGCATATTCATTGTCACTAAAATTGTATCGCAACTCACTGTCTTTGATTTACCACAATCAGTTATATAATATAATTAATTCGTGTATTTACGCTTTTAACCCTTCAACTGCTGAATTTTTATATAAAAGACTTGAAAGCGACTTTTTTATTAACGACAACAATATTAAAAATATCAACTATGACGACAAAAATTACAGCAGTATTTACAGAAGATATGACAGTGAAAGAGCATTTGAACATTTGATTAGAATGGGAGATGTTGAAAATGTTATTGCTATGCAGCAAATAATGCTTGATAATGCACAAAATTCAGGCTTTTTGAAATCAAATACATCATATATAAATCCGGCTGTTAGTTTTGCCATACTTCGTACTCTTGCAAGAAAAGCAGCAGAGAGCAGCGGACTTTCTGTTGTAACTATTGATGAAATTACTCAGCGTTATGCACAGTTGGCAGATTCAGCTGTAACGATATCCAGGCAAGAAGAGTACTCAAAGAAAATGATACTTGAATTAACAAAGGCTGTTCGTGAACATCAGTTAAAATATTCAAATTATTCTTTGCCTGTTGTGAGAACGCTTGAATACATTATTTCTCATTTAAGTGACGAGTTAAAAATAATTAATCTTGCAAAACAGGTAGATATGTCTGTTTCAAATTTTTGCAAGTTATTTAAAAATGAAACCGGTTTAACTGTAAATGAATATATCACAACTCAAAGATGCAAAAAAGCCGCAGAATTTCTGTCTCAAACAAATTTTCCGGTACAAGAAATAGGAAGCTATGTAGGCTATGATGATAATAACTATTTTGTAAAGGTTTTCAAAAAAGTCTATAACACTACTCCTACACAATACAGAAAGAATCAAAGGAAAAAAAAATGATGCATATGTTTTGTTAATGTAACATAACACGACCCACTTATTGACACTTATGATT
>CALYNW010000176.1 GCA_945224895.1 uncultured Clostridia bacterium | reverse complement strand
AAAAGGGATGTGAAAATACAAACCTGCTTTTTCGTTCATATCATCACATCCCTTTATATTTATTACATCTTAAATAATGTTGTGTAACAAGTCCCTAAGAAAGCATGTTACAACCAATCTTTTAAAAATTAGTTATAAGCGGGCGACCACTGGTCGCCCCTACGGTTGCTTCATTCATCAACACCACGATAAACCCTAATTTATGTTATCTTTTCCTACTCTCTGCTTTTAGTCTTAATGACTTGTCAAGAATTGTTTTTCTCAGTCTGATTGACTTCGGAGTAACCTCCAAAAGCTCATCATCAGCAAGAAATTCCATACTCTGTTCAAGAGAAAGTATGGTAGGCGGAACAAGCTTTAATGCCTCGTCGGAGCCGCTGGCACGTGTATTTGTAACGTGCTTTTTCTTGCAGACGTTGCAAACGATATCCTCATCCTTTGCACATTCCCCTACAATCATTCCCTCGTAAACCTCAACACCGGGACCGATAAATAATTTACCTCTGTCCTGAGTATTCCAAAGACCGTAGCCTGTTGATGTACCTGTTTCGTGGGCAACGATTGAGCCTCTGCTTCTTGTTTCAATATCGCCCTTATATGGCTCATAGCCTGCAAAAAGCTGATTCATAATACCGTTGCCGTTTGTGTCGGTAAGAAATTCGGAGCGGTAGCCGATAAGTCCTCTTGAGGGAATTTTAATCTCAAGATGAGTCATACCTGTGCTTCTTGTGTCCATATTCTCAATTTCGCCCTTACGGGAGCAAAGCTTTTCCATAACAGTTCCCACGTATTCCTCGGGCACCTCGATAATGGCAAGCTCCATAGGCTCAAGGGTTTGACCGTTTTCATCCTTTTTAAGGATAACCTGCGGACGTGAAACCTGAAATTCATAATTTTCACGGCGCATTGTTTCAATAAGAATTGAAAGGTGAAGCTCTCCTCTGCCCGATACCTTAAAGGTATCCATTGAGTCTGTTTCCTCTACCCTCATGGAAACATTGGTTTCAACCTCCTTGAAAAGCCTGTCACGAAGATTTCTTGATGTGACATATTTACCCTCTCTGCCTGCAAAGGGTGAATCGTTTACTATGAAATTCATTGAAATTGTAGGCTCGTCAATTTTAACAAAGGGCAAAGCCTCGATATGCTCGGGGTCGCAGGCGGTCTCACCGATATTAAGGTCGGGAACACCTGCTACGCAAACAATGTCGCCAAAGGGTGCTTCACTGCATTCAACCCTCTTTAATCCCTCAAACTGATACATTCTTGAAAACTTAACATTTTCCTGCGTACCGTCCTGCTTACAGAGAACATAGGGAGTATTAACCTTAATTTCGCCTCTCTGAACTCTACCGACACCTATTCTGCCTACGTAATCATCATATTCAAGGGAAGAAAAAAGTATCTGCGCAGGACCGTCAATATCGCCCTCGGGAGATGGTATGTATTTTAAAATTGCATCAAGGAGAGGTCGCATATCACCCTCTCTTACGTCGGGGTCAAGGCTTGAATATCCGTCTCTTGCAGAGGCATAGACAACAGGAAAATCAATCTGGTCATCATCTGCGCCAAGCTCAATGAAAAGGTCTAAAACCTCGTCAACCACCTCTTCAGGTCTTGCTCCCTCACGGTCAACCTTATTGACTACTACAAGGGGTGTTTTATGAAGTCCGAGAGCCTTTTTAAGCACAAATCTTGTTTGGGGCATACAGCCCTCAAAGGCGTCAACAAGGAGAAGCACACCGTCAACCATTGTCAAAATACGCTCAACCTCACCGCCGAAATCTGCGTGCCCCGGGGTATCGACAATATTTATCTTTGTATTGTTATAATGGATAGATGTATTCTTTGAAAGAATGGTAATTCCTCTTTCCTTTTCAAGGTCATTGGAGTCCATTACTCTTTCCTGTACAATTTCATTGTCACGAAAAATACCGCTTTGATGGAGCATTTCATCAACAAGTGTAGTCTTGCCGTGGTCTACGTGGGCAATGATTGCAATATTTTTTATATCTTTTCTTGTACTCAAAATTAATCACCTTATTTGCTGTTACTTTGTAATTTTGAAGCCATCACGCAGTGGCACCGTTCTGTTAAATACAGGCATATCGTCGGTTGAATCCTTATCCTTACAGAAATAACCGTTTCTCATAAACTGATACTTTGTGCCTGCCTCACAATTTGCTATTGCCTTTTCAACATAACCGTTTTTAACAACAAGTGAATCGGGGTTAAGGTTGTCCTCAAAGGAGCTGACGCCCTCCTCATCACTGGGGTTTTCAACATTGAAAAGTCTTTCGTAAAGTCTGATTTCGGCAGGAGAATTATCCCTTGCAGATACCCAGTGGATAGTGCCCTTAACCTTTCTTCCGTCGGGAGCATCTCCGCCCAAGGTTTCGGGGTCATAGGTGCAATGAACACAGCAAACCTCACCGTTTTCATCAACGTCATAGCCTGTACAGGTTACGAAATAAGCCTTGTAAAGCCTTACCTCATTTCCCGGATAAAGACGTCTGTACTTCTTAATAGGCTCAGCCATAAAGTCGTTTTTCTCAATCCAAAGCTCCTTTGAAAACGGCATTTTTCTTGAGCCGTATTCGGGGTGATCGGGATGATATTCACATTCGATATCCTCAGTTTTATCCTCGGGATAATTGTCAATAACAAGCTTAAGAGGGTCTATAACCGCCATTGCTCTCGGAGAATTTGCACCGAGATTATCTCTTACGCAGGCTTCAAGCAAAGCAAAATCAACTACACTGTATGCCTTTGAAACGCCTATTCTGTCGCAGAAATCTCTGATTGCCTCGGCAGGATAGCCACGTCTTCTCATACCGCTGATTGTTGCCATTCTCGGGTCGTCCCATCCTGAAACGATATTGTCCTTAACAAGCTTTAAGCACTTGCGCTTTGATGTAAGGGTGTAGTTAAGATTAAGCCTTGCAAATTCAATCTGTCTCGGCTTTTCACCCTCGATAAGCTCATCAACAAACCAATTATAAAGCGGTCTGTGGTTTTCAAATTCAAGAGAACAGAGAGAATGGGTTACGCCCTCATAGGCATCTGAAAGAGGATGTGCAAAATCGTACATAGGATAAACACACCACTTATCCCCTGTTCTGTGATGATGTGCATACATAATTCTGTAAATAATCGGGTCTCTCATATTAAGGTTGGGAGAAGCCATATCAATTTTTGCACGAAGAACCATTTTTCCCTCAGGAAATTCGCCATTTGTCATTCTTTCAAACAAATCAAGGCTTTCCTCAATAGGTCTGTCCCTGTAAGGAGAATTCTTACCTGCCTCTGTAAGAGTTCCTCTGTATTCTCTGATTTCGTCAGGGGTAAGCTCGCAGACATAAGCCTTGCCCTTTTTGATAAGCTTTATTGCTGTCTCTTATACACATCTGACGCTGCCGCCGA
>CALYNW010000175.1 GCA_945224895.1 uncultured Clostridia bacterium | reverse complement strand
GTATTATAACGATTCAATCGCACCATCTCCGTCACGTGTAATAAGCGGTCTCAGAGCCTTCGGCAGAAAGATTATCGTTATAATGGGCGGTTCCGATAAGGGAAATGATATGAGCGAAATGGTGCCTGATATCTTCAAATATGTTAAGCTTCTTGTGCTTAACGGTGCAACCGCCGACAAAATTTATGACACTGTTACGAACTATGAGGGCTATGCTGACTCGGGACTGAAAATAATTAAAACAGATGTACTTGAAAATGCTTTGAATATTGCAAAAGATAATGCAGAAAAGGGCGACATTGTTTCACTTTGTCCTGCCTGTCCTGCATTTGACCAGTTCAAAACCTTTGAATACAGAGGCAGAAAATTTAAAGAATTAGTAAATGGATTTGATGATTAATGGAAAACACAGTTGAATTATTAAAGGAATTAACATCAGTAGTGGGTGTTTCCGGTGCTGAAGAAAATATTGTTTCACTCTTAAAGGAAAAGCTTGCACTCTATGGAGAAGTAAGCGTTGACACAATGAATAATGTTTATTGCACCTTTGGTGAGGGCTATCACTTTCTACTTGATGCACATTTAGACGAAATTGGTCTTATTGTTACTGAAATTACAGACGACGGCTTTTTAAAGGCAGCAAAATGCGGCGGTATTGACAACAGAATGTTGCTTGGCTACGAGGTTTCTGTTTGGGGTAAAAGGGAAATAAAAGGTATCATTTCAACACTTCCTCCCCATCTTCAAAGCGACGGTGAAGAAAAAAAGGTACCTGATATTAAGGATATTTCCATTGATACAGGATTGTCCGCAGAAGAACTTAAAAGAGTTGTTTCTTTAGGAGACAGAGTAACATTCAAACGTAATTTTACTCCGCTGTTAAATGGCAGAATTTCCGCCTCCTGCCTTGATGACAGGTCAGGAGTTGCATCAATTTTGCTTTGCCTTGACAGGCTTAAAAAGCTACCCTGTAAAATTACCGTTTTGTTTTCATCACAGGAGGAGCTTGGTACAAGAGGTGCAAAAATCGGACCATACTCAAAAAATGTTGACGAGGCTATTTCAGTTGATGTATCATTTGCTTACAGTAACGGCTGTGATAAAAGTGACTGTAAGGAGCTTGGTAAAGGTGCAATGATTGGCTTTTCACCTATTCTTGATAAGGATATGTCCCGTAGGCTTGTTCAGATTGCAAAGGATAAAAATATTCCTTATCAATGTGAAATTATGTCAGGCAGAACAGGTACTAATGCAGATGTTATTTCAATATCGGAAAAAGGAATAAAAACAGGTCTTATTTCCATTCCCGAAAGGTATATGCACCAGCCTGTTGAGGTGGTTGATATAACAGATATAGAAAGTGTATCTGACTTGATTTGTGCTTATATTGCAGAAAGAACAGGTGAAATTTATGCTTAAGGATTTGTGCATATTAAACGGCACCTCAGGCGACGAAAAGCCTGTCAGACAATATATCATTAACGAAATTAAAGATTATTGTGAATATGAAATTGACAGTCTCGGTTCAATAATCGCATATAAAAAAGGCAAAAAAACAGCCGATAAAAAAATAATGCTCTGTGCTCATATGGACGAGGTAGGATTTATAATAACCGACATTGACGAAAACGGTATGCTCTCCTTTGCTCCTGTTGGGGGAATTGACCCGAGAATAACCTATGACAGAGCTGTTGAAATTAACGGTATTAAAGGTGTAATTGGATTACCACCTGTTCATCTTATTTCCGATGAGGAAAAGAAAAAGGCTCCTGATTTTAAACACCTAAGAATTGATATAGGAGCTAACAACAGGGAAGAGGCTGAAAAATTCGTTTCACTTGGCGACTATGCCTATTTTGTAAGTGAATATTACGAATATGGAGAAGGCTATGTTAAATCAAAAGCACTTGATGACAGAATAGGCTGTATGCTTTTGATTGAACTTATAAAATCCGACCTTGAATATAACACATATTTTTGCTTTAACGTTCAGGAGGAGGTTGGTCTCAGAGGGTCAACCTGCACATCTTATCAGGTTCAAAGCGATATTTCAGTTATTCTTGAGTCAACAACCGCCGCTGACCTGTGCGGTGTTACAGGCAGTGAAAGAGTTTGCGTTTTAGGTGACGGTCCTGTTATATCCTTTATGGACGGCAGAACCGTTTATGACTCCGAACTCTATAACCTTGCACGTAATACGGCAGATGAAAATAACATCAAGTCACAAACAAAAACCGCTATTGCAGGCGGTAACGACGCAGGAGCCATTCAGATAAGCGGAAAAGGCTCAAGAGTTTTAGCGATTTCGCTTCCCTGCAGATATATTCATTCAGGCTCAAGCGTTGTTAAAAAATCGGATATTGAAGAAACAAGAAGGCTTTTAAAGGCGCTATTACCAAGGCTTTATGATTAAACGGATAGAGGATACATCGGAATTTTCCGACTACAAACAAAAGGACATTTATTCAATCAGAATAAAGTCTCTTTTAAAGGCATACGGTACAGGCTATGATTTTGCCGTATTCTATAAGCAGACTGACGAAAATAATAATATTACTGCCGTAATTTCAAGGCTTGACGGTGACTATACTTTATCGGCAAATGACACCGCCGACTGTGATGAGTTAAAAAACTTCTTTATAACATTAGGCTATGGCTCTGTATTATCCGATGACAGATTTTATATTAATGATAATTTTGACTCGGGTGCTGTTATGTCCACCGCTAAAAAAACAGAACTGCATCGTTCTTATGCAACACTTGACTGCTACCCAAGGCTTATGGATTTATTTAATATAGAGGATTACGATAAGGTCGATTTTGAATCCTGGTATGTTGATTTAAGCCACAGAATACGTCATAGCTGTTCGAGGGCTTACGCTCTTAATTTCGGCGGAGAAATGGTTTCAAGCGGTATATTTTCTTCTATTTGGGAGAATGATGCAATATTGTCATCTGTCAGGACTGTTCCTGAATACAGGAATTTAGGTTACGGCTCTGTTCTTGTTAGCGAAATGATGTGTGATATTAAAGGCACGGTATACCTTATGCGAGAAAAAAATAAAAACGAGCAGTTTTATAAAAGGCTTGGCTTTGAAAATATCGGAACTTGGAGAATGTTTAAATGAGTGATATATTTAAAATAGACAAAAGAATACTTGATGCGTCAGATAAAGCAATGGAGCTTTGCAGTAATCAGTTTAAGGAAATTGAAAAAATTACCGAATATAATCAGCTTAAGGTGCAAAAGGCTTTTATAGACAACAAAATTTCTGAAAGTCACTTTTGTGCAAGCACAGGCTACGGCTATGGTGACAGGGGCAGAGAGGACCTCGATAAGGTCTGGGCTCAGGTTTTCGGTGCAGAGTCAGCCCTTGTACGTCACAATTTTACATGCGGTACTCATACTCTTGCAACTGCTCTTTTCGGTGTGTTAAGACC
>CALYNW010000174.1 GCA_945224895.1 uncultured Clostridia bacterium | reverse complement strand
ATACATTCTGAAAAGCATTTCCGCCCAGTCCTGTGCCTCTGTTCCGCCTGCACCTGCGTGGAAGGTCAAAAGCGCATTTTTGCCGTCATATTCTCCGCTTAAAAGAGTTGAAAGAGTAAGGCTCTCTAAGGTCTTTTCAATCTCGGCTACAGAAGCGGTACAATCCTCCAAAAGGTCACCGTCCTCCTCCTCGTTGGCAAGCTCAATCATTACAAGTGCATCGTCAAAATCGTTTTTGACATTTTCATATGAAGCAACCTTTGCTTTAAGTGAGCCGATTTTCTGCATCACCTTCTGACTGTTTTCCATATCGTCCCAAAAATCAGGCTTTGAGCTTTCCTTCTCCAGCTCATCAATTTCCTTTTTCAGCGTATCAATAGCAAGAGCCTCTTTTAAATTTTCAACTGTTTTCTCAGATTCAAGAAGTCTGAGCCTGAGTTCCTCATACTCTACCATATTTTTTCTCCGTTTTTGTGTTCATATTATTCATATTATTATATACAAATTGTCTGCGTAATGCAAGTTTAAAAATACATTCACAATATTTTAATTAAAAGATTGATTTATTATGCTATTTTAGATATAATAAGTTGATTAGGATTAACAATATTTTACTTTGTAAATGTTA
This sequence comes from uncultured Clostridia bacterium, assembly GCA_945224895.1. Classification (GTDB taxonomy): domain Bacteria; phylum Bacillota; class Clostridia; order Oscillospirales; family Acutalibacteraceae; genus Eubacterium_R. Next base: position 2,830 of record CALYNW010000174.1, on the reverse strand, counting down.
AATAATACCGAAAGGAACATATTATGCCGTCCTATGAAAATGAAACCTGCCCTGTATGCGGCGGAAAATTTACAGCTGAAGATGATATTGTAACCTGTCCTGTTTGCGGTACTCCTCACCACAGAGAATGCTACAAAGCTCTCGGACATTGTGCAAACGAAAATCAGCACGGTACTGATTTTTCTTTTACGCCGGCACCAAACAATACACCGTCTGAGGCACAACAGACTAATGAGAATAATCAGGCAGATAATTCTCAGGAAAACAGCAGTCAGAATTACTATACTCCGCCCAAGGAGGATAAAGAGGAAAAAACGAAATGCGTAAAATGCGGTGCCGAAATTGATAAGGATGCACCGTTTTGCAACAAATGCGGAGAAAGACAGCCGTCTCCTCAATATAAGGAATACAAATCACCTATTGATTTTAGCCTGGGAAATATGCCCGAGATGAAAACAGGCTATGAGGATAATAAGGAAAGCATTGACGGTAAAAGTGTTTCAGACGTGGCAAGCGTTGTAAGAACAAACCCTAAGAAATTTATACCGAAATTTATCCAAAATAAAAAGGTATCCTGGAACTGGGGAGGCTTTTTCTTCGGTCCGTTCTATCTGTTTTTCAGAAAAATGTATAAGGAGGGAGCAATTTTTCTTGCAATAAGGCTTATTGTCAGCCTTATTGTGCAGGGAATTTATGCTCAGCCCTTTGCTGATTTTTCCCGTTACGCTACATCAAACTATGACAAAATCATTTCAAATCCGTCAGATGATATAGTAAATCATCTTATGGGCTTATATGAAAAGATTGTACCTATGATGCTGATAATAATGGGAGCAAATTTAATTATTCATTTAGTCATTGCTCTTTTTTCAGACAGAATGTACAGGTCAAAGGTAATTTCCGTGCTGAACAAGGTTGACAGTCAGCTTGACGACGGCGGTATGTTTAACCAAACCTTTAACGTAATGGATACGCAAACAAGCCTTTCACAGGAGGAGATGAAAAAATTATATCTCGGTAAGGTTGGAGGCACAAGCCTTTTTGCACCTGTTATGGCATTCTTAATTTACGACTTGATAACATCAATTATTTCAAGTCTATAATCATTTTGCTGATTATTTATTAGATAAATATTAATTCTTAGGAGGATTAAAAAAATGAAAGTTAAAAAAGCGATTATCCCTGCCGCAGGTATGGGAACAAGAGTTCTGCCGGCATCAAAGGCAGTTCCGAAGGAAATGCTCAACATCGTTGACAAGCCTGCAATCCAGTACATAGTTGAGGAGGCTTTTGCTTCAGGTATTGAGGATATTCTCATTATCACAAACAGAGGAAAGGGTGCTATCGAGGACCATTTCGACCATGCCTTTGAGCTTGAAGCAAAGCTTGAGGGAAATGAAAGCAAGAAAAAAATCTATGATGATGTTATGGCTTGCTCAAATTTCGGCAATATTTACTTTATACGTCAGAAGGAGACAAAGGGACTCGGCCATGCAGTTCTCTGTGCTAAGAGCTTTGTGGGCAACGAGCCGTTTGCTGTTCTTTACGGTGACGATGTTATAGTTGCCGACACACCTGTTACAAAGCAGCTTTGCGATGCTTATGAAAAGTACGGCAAGGGCGTAGTAGGCGTTAAAGAGGTTCCCGGTATGGCAATCACAAAGTACTGCTCACTTGCCGTTGATCCGCTTGAGGGCAACTGCTATAACTGTACAGATATGATTGAAAAGCCGTCACCTGAGGAAATTATGTCAAACTTCTCAATTCTCGGCAGAGTTGTTATGCCTCCTGAGATTTTCGATATTCTTGAAAAAACACCTCTCGGTGCAGGAAATGAGCTTCAGCTTACCGACGCTATGAGAACTCTTGCTCAGACTGAGGGCGTTGTTGCAGTTGACTACGACGGCAAGCGCTATGATATGGGTAACAAATTCGGTATCCTTCAGGCAAACATTGAGGTTGGCTTGAAGCACCCTGAAACAAAGGATGAGCTTAAGGCCTATCTTAAAGAAATCGCAAAGGATTTAGACTGATATGATTAAACTTGAACGCACAGGCGTAATGAATTTTGACAATGCTATGCGTGGTGCAAGAAACCCCTTAAATTCCTGGGGCAGATATGATTCCTACTATGACGAAAACGGCAATTTTGTTTTCGGCGAAAACGATTTGTCACTTGCAAAGCGTCTTTGCAGGGCAGGAACGGACCACAGAAAATTTGTCAGAATGATATTTGTTACGGTTGACGTAACTGCGCCTATGTACTGGTGGAAGGAGTACGACACCTATAAGGTAGCAACAGTTGCCAACTCCACATCTACTATGCACAAAATTACGTCAAAGCCCTTTGAGCTTTCCGATTTTTCTGTTGACAAAATGAATGAAGACGGTATCAAGGCTATGGAAGCCGTTATTGACACTCTTGAAAATTTAAGGCAGAAATATCTTGAAACAAAGGATAAGGAGCTTTGGTATACGATTATACAGCTTCTCCCAAGCTCGTATAATCAAATGAGAACCTGTACTCTTAATTATGAAACACTCTGCAATATTTATTATGCGAGAAGAAACCATAAGTTAGACGAATGGCATACCTACTGTGACTGGATTGAGGAGTTACCCTATTTCAAAGAGCTTTTTATAAATGAGGACGAAAAGGACTGATAAAATGCCTCAATACTATTATAATCCGTTTAATAACGGAAGCAATCAAGGAAACGCATATAACGAGCAAATACAGAGAATGTATGAGCGTGAGCAGAGAAAAAAGGCTGAAAAAAGAGAGCTGAGGAAAATCGGTATTGCTTTAGGCATTGCTATTGTTGCATAT
>CALYNW010000173.1 GCA_945224895.1 uncultured Clostridia bacterium | reverse complement strand
TTTTGTTTATATTTTCATTAGGCTCTTTATCTGCAAAGTTATGCAGTGCAACCGTTTTGTTCTTCAAGGCAGGATTACACTTAATTTGGCTTTCCATAAATTCCGAGCAACAAATTACTTTATCTATTGAAGAATATGTATTAAGCGATTTGTACAAATACCCCTCAATGCTGCCGATGGCACTTTTCAAAAGGGAGGAGTGAATACATTTTCCTTTAGTGCAGTTTTTATAATCACCGTATTTGCATTTATCACAATTTTCTTTGCTTAAAGGATTACGCATCATATGATTGGGACATACAAGTTGATAATCGTGGGCAGTATATATTATTTTGATCTTTCGGTTATTTTCCTTTTCATAATCACGAACAGCGTAAATAATTGACGGTGTAAGCTGAAAATTAAAATTATTTAAGTGAACTACATCAGGCTGAAAGCTGTCAAGCACAGCCTTCATTTTGGTACGGGCTTCCTTTGAATAAACGGTTTTAATCGACAGCTTCATTTTTTTTAAAGCACCGGAATTATGAAAATCCATATTTTCGGTGTACATATTTTCATTGTTGCCCACGCAGTTATCGTCGTGGTACATTCCGAAATATTCAACCTCGTTGCCCATAGACTGCAGTTGATTTCCGAGCTTGAACATATATGTTTCAGCACCGCCTGCAGGATACAGAAACTTGTTTACCATTAAAATTTTCATTTTTATTCACCGTTATAGAGCTTTAGTGTTTCTTCTACAGTTTTATCCCAGCTGTATTTATCGCATATAAAATCTCTTGCCTGATTTTTGTATTCATTAACTTTTTCACTGTTATTTAACAGTATTTCAAGTTTTTCCTTTAAATCTCCGACGTCGCCTTTTTTGAAATAAACAGCCTTATCCTCGCATACCTCCGTACATTCGGGTATGTCGGAGGTAAGACAGCAGTTTGAATAACTCATAGCCTCAAGCAAACTTATAGGCATACCCTCGAGATTACTTGGCAGGCAATATACATATGCGTTTGAATAGAGCTCCTTAAGCAGTTCACCCTGAACAAAATCGGTAAAAATTATATTTCTGTTTCCTTTTGCCAGTTTTTTTACTTCGTCAACATAGCCGTCCGTGTGGCTGGAGCCGCCTGCTATTACAAGCTTTTTGTCTGTATTAAGTCTTTTATAAGCCTCAACAAGACCGTCGGGAAATTTCTCGGGAACAACTCTGCCGAGAAAGAGTATATAGCTGTCCTTTTCAAGACCGAATTTTTCTTTTATCTCTTTATCTCCCTTTAAATCGGGCTTTTCAACACCGTTGGGAATATAGTGAGTTTTTCTGCCGTATTTTTCAAGAAAATAGCTCTGAACATTTTTTGACAGAACTATTATTTCATCGGCATATTTTACGGCGCATCTTTCACCATACTGCAAAAATCTTGTTGCAAACCCACCCCATTTTGACCTTTGCCAGTCAAGACCGTGAATTGTTACAATAACTCTTTTCCCGAAAAGCTTGGGCAGAAGGCTCATAGATGCAGGTCCTTCTGCGTGGATATGTACAATATCATATTTCCCCAGGCTTGCTTTCAGCGCCGCTAAAAAGCTGTATATAATTGCGTTTAGCTTCTTGTTTTCAACGGTGAAAACCGTTTTAAGCCTTATGCCGTTATACTCTTTAAGATTTTCGTTGCTTTCAAATTCCTTTCCCGAAACGTGATGACCCTTTCGGTTATATGCGGTGACATTGTTTTCGAGACGGACAAGCCTTGTTGACAGTTCATCAACAACTATTTCAATACCGCCCTCACGGGAGGGGATTCTTTTATGTCCCATCATTGCAATTCTCATTTTGTCACCTGTTAGATTTATTCTGCGCCCTTATGAGTGAGAACAACTCCTACTGTCTTTATTAATATTTTTAAATCAAGTCCCAAGGACCAGTTATCTATGTATTCGCAGTCAAGCTTGACTACCTCTTCAAAATCCTGTATGTTTGACCTGCCTGATACCTGCCAGTTTCCGGTAATACCGGGCTTCATTGAAAGACGCCTTTTATGGTGGCTTTCATATTTTTCAAATTCGTCAATAGTAGGCGGTCTTGTTCCCACAAGGCTCATATCACCTTTGAGAACATTCCAAAATTGGGGCAACTCATCAATGCTGTATTTTCTGATGAATTTGCCAACCTTTGTAATTCTCGGGTCATCGTCCATTTTAAACATATGACCTTCCATTTTATTCTTCTCCATAAGCTCTTTTTTGCGCTTATCTGCATCAACATACATTGAGCGGAGCTTATAGATATTAAATATTCTTCCGTTTTTGCCGACTCTTTGTTGCTTGAAAATCAAAGGACCCGGCGATTCTAATTTAAGCGGAATGGCAGTCAGAAGAATAATAGGCAGTGAAATTATTGTTCCTACAAGTCCTCCCAATACATCAACAATACGCTTAATAAGCAATTTTGTTTCGTCTTCAATAATAGGAGAAAAGACTACCATCGGATAACCTGATTTAACCATACAGTTAAAATTATCAAACTTACTGTTTTCAACGATTTTTTCCATAGACGGAATGTTTACTATTGCTACTATTCCCATATCCTCAAGCTCCTCAATAAGCTCGGGAATATCATATTCTTCGTCGAGAGGAAGATTAATATAAACCTCGTCAAGAGAGGCAGTTCTTATCCAGCCTAATACATTTTCCAAATTTGCAACAACAGGCACGGAGCATACTTCGCTGATTTCCTCAAATCCTTTGCCGTTCTTTTTTTTGCATTTATATTTTCCGCTTTCAATAACAGCATCGGCAAGAGCTATTGCTTTGATGTTTTTTGACCAGTCTGTTTGGAGCTTAGGTATAAAGCTTTCGGCTCTGTCTCTTGTGGTTATTATTCCTGTCATTGTAGCAAGCTTACTGCTTGAAATTCGACTAAGTAAAGTTCTTTTAAGTGCGAATCTCCCTGCCAAGGAAAATACTACGTACAGAATGAAGCTTCCTAAAAACTGATATCTCGAATCAATAATACTGTTTTTTGTAAGAATAAGCATTGCTGCAAACAGACCATATGTAAGAGCACAGTTTCTGAGGGTTGATGCAAACTCCATAGGCTTGCTGCGCTTTAACAAATTTATGGGAGAAGAAAAGCAAAGAAAAACCACAAGAAAGGAAACAGTCAAAATGACAGAATACTCCAACCAATTTGACATTTCGTAGTTTGCAATTTTCTTTAAACCTGTTAAGCCGAAGTGAAATACTATGAAGGTAATTACCTGTGCCATAGCTAAGGAAGTCACCCCGACACAAAATTCAAAAAGCTTTTGAATTCTTCTTCGCTTGCTCATTTAACAAACATTCCTTATCTGTAATAGTGGTAGTTGTTATAATTGTAGTAACCGTACTTGCCGTATTTACCGTACTTATAATATCTGCTCTTGTAATATGAGTAGTAATTCTTACCGTGTGCCGCAACATCGTTAAGCAAAAATACAACAATGTTTGCGTCAATATG
>CALYNW010000172.1 GCA_945224895.1 uncultured Clostridia bacterium | reverse complement strand
TACGAGCTCATGCCTAGTCGCGTGGGCTCGGAGATGTGTATAAGAGACAGGTCTGTTTGTATATTGCAAACAGACTTGTTTTTTAGGTGAAAAATATGAACGAGTTTGAAAAAGCGTGTATTATTTCTAATGAAAAATGGGTGCTTGAATTAACAGAATATTTTACTGATTTTTCTGCTGATGAAATAACATATTCTCATAGCTTTGAAAGAAATATGTCAAAGCTTATTGATAAAATGCGTAATGATAAATATCACCGCTTTACAAGAAAAACAGTACGCTTTATTGTTGTGGCGGCTGTGGTTGCGGCAATTACCTTTACAGCCCTTGCCGTTGAGCAGAGCAGGAATTTTATAATTGAACAATTTAAAACTCATTCCGTATTTTCTGTTTCCGATACTGAAAATTCTCAGAATGTAGAAGAATTTGAACTCGGTTACATTCCCGAAGGGTTTGAAAAAGTAAAAGAAATAAAATCAGATAACAGAATTTTTTATGAATATGCAGATGATTTTGATAACTGTTTTAATACTATAAAATATACGAAAGAATATGATATTGTAACAGATAGCGAAATTGGTGTTACTTTCCATTATACAGATAATGGTATAACATATTATGTATATGAACAAAATAGCAATTATTTTGCTATAAATTGGAATGATGGAGAATATTTTTATCATATAGATGGCAATTTAGATAAAAAAGAATTGTTAAAAATTGCAACAAATATAGAAAATAGTTAATTTTTAAAAAATTTCACACTTATTGTGTTTTTTTCGATTTATATATCGGGAGGAAGGGAGGATAATTGTGAAAGCTAAATCGTTTCGAAATTTAACTATTATGCTTTTGGTTGCTTTGTTTGCTTTTTCAAGTGCTTTTTCTGTTAATGCTGCCGTTATTGATAATGATGATGATTTGATTGCAACTCCGTATTATACTACAATCAGTATGCACGCTACATATATTTCAATAAGCGGTATTACTGCAACTTGTTCAACAACTCTTACTTCTAAAGTCTCAACAACACTTAAAATCAAAATGGAACTTCAGAAGAAAAAGTCAGGTGTTTATGAAACCATTGAAACTTGGAGTACTTCAGAAACGGGCAGAAGCCTTGGAATGGATAAAAAAAGAAATATCAATATTCTATGCGACTATCGTTTAAAGGCTACATATACGGCAGGCTCGGAGACTGTTATTTCATATGACTACCCTTAATAATTTTGCGAAACTAATTAAAAAAGGTGAAATGTATGTCCGAGTTTGACGTAGTTTTGAACGAATACGAAAAAAGATTTTCCTCAGTCATCACGGAAGATGTATTGATGGAAAACGCCGTTCTTCTTGACACTAATGAAATTGAGGACGGTGATACTCATAAAATTATTGCATATTATTTCATAAAACGACTTGATAACAAAAAATTTGATTATTTTGTTTTTTGCGAAATATCCGATTGTCAAACGGATAATCAAGGTAATATAGAAAATATATATGCAACACATTATTTAATTGTCTAAAACGGTACCCCTGTCTATCGGCAGGGGTATTTCAATTATTTCTTGACATTTTATATAAATAAGTATATAAATATTCTTAATTGATATATTGAAAAATTTTGTTCAATAATGTAAAATATAACAAATGTATATTTGGAGGAAAAGTAATGGCTGACTATGTTATTACAGGAAAGGAAGTCCTCGGTGTTGAGTTTGGTTCTACAAGAATTAAGGCTGTACTTATTGATGAAAAATGTAATCCTATCGCAATGGGTAGTCATAGCTGGGAAAACAGACTTGAAAACGGAATTTGGACATATCACACAGACGATATATGGTCCGGTCTTCAGGATGCTTACAGTAAGCTGAATGAAGATGTTGAACAGAAATTCGGTACTAAAATTAAAACACTTTCATCAATAGGCTTTTCTGCAATGATGCACGGCTATCTTCCTTTTGATAAGGACGGAAATCAGCTTGCTGAATTTCGTACCTGGAGAAATACAATAACCTCCAAGGCATCTGAAATACTGACTGATGAATTCGGGTTTAATATTCCTCAGAGATGGAGTATTGCTCATTTGTATCAGGCAATTTTAAATGGTGAAGAGCACGTTTCGGATATTTCGTTTTTGACGACTCTTGCAGGATATGTTCACTGGAGGCTGTCGGGCGAAAAGGTCCTCGGAGTCGGTGAAGCCTCGGGAATGTTTCCTATTGACAGTAACACCTGCAATTATGACTCGGATATGCTTAATAAGTTTTCCTCTCTTGAAGATGTTAAGAAATACAGCTGGAATATTAAAGATATTCTCCCGAGAGTTCTTACCGCAGGAGAAAACGCAGGATATCTTACAGAAGAAGGTGCCGGGCTTCTTGACGTTTCAGGTAATCTTCAGGCAGGAGCGATTATGTGTCCTCCCGAGGGTGACGCAGGTACAGGTATGGTAGCAACTAACAGTATTGCACCGAGAACAGGTAATATTTCTGCCGGAACCTCAATTTTTTCTATGGTAGTTCTCGAAAATCAGCTTTCAAAGGTTTATGAAGAAATTGATATGGTAACTACACCGACAGGTAAGCCTGTCGCAATGGTCCATTGTAACAACTGCTGTACTGATTTTGATTACTGGGTAAATATTTTTTATGAGTTTACAAGGCTGTCAGGTATGGATATTTCAAAGCCTCAGCTTTATGATATGCTTTATAATACTGCTCTTGACGGAGATAAGGATTGCGGAGGATTGCTTTCCTACAATTACTTTTCAGGCGAACCTGTAACTAAAGCAGAAAAGGGCAGACCGCTTTTTGTTAGATGTGAAAACAGTAATTTCAGCCTTTCTAACTTTATGCGCTCTTTAATTTTTTCAACTACCGCAACACTGAAAATAGGTATGGAAATTCTTGAAAAGGAAAATGTTTCCATAGACAGATTAACAGGTCACGGCGGATTGTTTAAAACTCCTGTTGTAGGTCAAAGAATTATGGCAGCCGCAATGAATGCTCCTGTTTCGGTCCTTGAAACAGCCGCAGAGGGCGGTGCTTGGGGTATAGCCGTGCTTGCACAGTATGCTTATAACAGTGAAAATTTAAGCCTTGACAATTATCTTGATAAAAATATTTTCAGCAAGTTTAAGAGTACAACTATTGAGCCTGACGCTGAAGATGTAAAGGGCTTTGAAGAATATATGAAATTGTATAAATTAGGTCTTGCCGTTGAAAAATCGGCGGCAGATAATATATAAGGAGAACAGAAATGGCTATTAAGGATTATGAATTTTGGTTTTTAGTAGGAACACAGCATTTATACGGTGAGGAGATTTTTGCCGATATTAATTCACATGCTGAGGAAATGTGCAGAGTATGGACAGAAAAGCTTCCCTGCAAGGTTGTGGCAAAGCCCTGTGTTAAGACCTCTCAGGAGATTTTGTCTGTAATTGAACAGGCAAATAATTCTCCACGGTGTGCAGGAATTTTTACTTGGATGCACACATTTTCTCCTTCAAAGATGTGGATTGCAGGTTTAAATGCC
>CALYNW010000171.1 GCA_945224895.1 uncultured Clostridia bacterium | reverse complement strand
CCCAAATCCTCACGGATAGCAAGGAGTCCCTTTTCAGGTCTGTTGTTACCGGGCTGACTGTCCCACTTAGGACCGCCTACTGCACCTAAAAGTACAGCGTCACTTGCCTTGCAGGCATCGGCAGTTGCCTGTGGATAAGGCACACCTGCCTCATCAATGGCACAGCCTCCTAAAAGCTGATAGTTGTAGTCAAAGGCAAAGCCGAATTTTTCCCCTGCCTTATCAAGGACCTTTATACATTCGTCAACGATTTCGGGACCGATTCCGTCACCCTTTAATACTGTAATTTTATAGTTTTTCATATATTATTTTTCTCCTTACAGATACTATCTGATAATTATATTCACGATAAACAATGCCGATTCAATTATTGTTAAAATTGCCACAGCGGTTGATGCTTTATTTATCTTATTTGCAATTTCCTCTACGGTCTTATTTTCGTTACTCTTTATGAGCTTTACAAGACTGACGGCAACGATTAACAGAACAACACCGACAATAATTTTCAAAACATTGAGAATGATAGAAAAATCTTCCATATCAAACATCATTAACAAACATCAAATATACCGGGCATTGTGTCGTCACGCATAGTATCAGGCTGGTCACGGTTGATAGCACAGATAATACCCTTCATACAAGCATAGCCTATGTTATGGCTTACACCGATACCGAAAATACTTTTGCCCTTTGGTGTCTTAAGGTGAATATAGCTGATAGCCTTTGAGTCGGAGCCTACGGAAATAGCATGTTCATCATAGTCAACAAAGTCATATTCCCTAAGCACTGTTTTGTTCATAGCATCACAAAAGGCAGCAACAGGACCGTTACCATAGCCTTCGATAGAAACAGGCGCATTATCCTTATACTTAAGAGAGCCGATAAAGTGAACAGAGGTGAGGTAATCTTCCTCGTTCTTTTCCTCAGCAATCTTATAATTAACTAATCTGTAAGGACCGCAGACATTTCTGTATTCCTTCTGGAACAGGTCAAATACCTCATTTGGCTGAAGCTCCTTACCCTTTTCGTCACAGGCTTTCTGTACAACTGCACCGAATTCGGGGTGCATAGCCTTTGGCATCTTGATACCGTAATCATTGGCCAGTATGAAAGCAGTACCACCCTTACCGCTCTGGGAATTGATACGGATAATCGGCTCATATTCTCTTCCTACGTCTGCAGGATCGATAGGAAGATAAGGAATTTCCCACAAATCAGAATGAGTCTTTTCCATATACATTTTGCCCTTGTTGATAGCGTCCTGATGGGAGCCTGAAAATGCTGTAAATACAAGCTCACCTGCATATGGATGACGTGGCGGAACCTTCATTTTTGTAGTTCTTTCATACACGTCTCTGATTTTATTTATATCGCTGAAATCAAGCTCGGGGTTAACTCCCTGAGTCCACATATTAAGTGCAAGAGTAACAAGGTCAACATTACCTGTTCTTTCACCGTTACCGAAAAGTGTACCCTCAACCCTGTCTGCTCCCGCCATAAGTGCCAGCTCAGTAGCGGCAACGCCTTCGCCTCTGTCATTATGGGGATGAAGCGAAATTATAGCGGCGTCACGGTTTGGCAAATGACGGCAGAAATATTCAATCTGGTCTGCGTAGCCGTTTGGAGTAGAGCACTCAACAGTTGACGGCAGATTAAGGATAATCGGATTTTCCTTTGTGATATGAAGCTCCTCCATAACACGTCTGCAAATTTCAACTGCGTTATCCATTTCCGTTCCGGTAAAGCTTTCGGGACTGTACTCAAAACGAATATTTGTTTCGGGATTTGTCCTTTTTTGTTCCTCGGTCAGCTCGTAGATAAGCTTCGCACCGTTTACGGCAATGTCAATAACACCCTGCATATCGGTGTTGAAAACTACCTTACGCTGAAGAGTAGATGTTGAATTATAAAAATGAACGATAACATTTTTTGCGCCCTTGATTGCCTCAAAGGTCTTTTTAATCAAATGCTCTCTTGCCTGAACAAGCACCTGAATAGTAACGTCGTCGGGGATATAGTTTCCATCTATAAGTGTTCGCAGAATTTCATATTCTGTTTCGCTTGCAGAGGGAAAGCCTACCTCAATCTCCTTAACGCCGATATCAACAAGAGTGTTGAAAAGCTCCAGCTTTTCCTGAAGATTCATCGGGTCCACAAGTGCCTGATTTCCGTCTCTCAAATCAACGGAGCACCAAACAGGCGCCTTTGTAATTGTTTTGTCAGGCCAAGTCCTGTCCGGAATGTTAATTGGCTTGAACGGTGTGTATTTTTCGTAACCCTTATTCATAAATATAATCTCCTTTCGATTGTAAGGACATAAAAATAAGCCCCTACACATAGTATAGGGGCGTAGAAATCACGCGGTACCACCCTATTTCAGCAGTAAATACTGCCCTTTAGCATCAATCAATGCCTTTGCCGATAACGCAGCCACACGTCTGTCCCTATTAATTACTATTCAGAACAGCAACTCCGCAGAGAGCTATGCACCGTATAATCAGTATCGGCTTACACCTGCCGCCGACTCTCTGAAACAAAATTATAAGGTCTTTTTCTGCTTCACAGTTTTTGTTTGGGTACTATTAATTTGTACTATTATTATAGCAAATAAATTGATTTTGTCAACAAAAATTTTACAAAAGAGAATATCCGTAGCCGTTTGCTATTGCGTCAACAGGCATACCGCTTCTGCAAAGGGGACAATCGTGAGACGGATACGACTGATATCCGGGAACATCATCTTCAGTAAAAATTGTATTTACCTCAACACCGTTTATATTTTTAGTAGCTGAAAAAATTGATGTAATTCCCACAACTGTTCCGCCGTAATAGCTGACGCTCTCCATTGCCCTTTGAACTGTTTTACCGCTGGTTATACAGGAGATAAGAATTATAACTCTCCTGCCTGTAATAAGCTTTCTGAGATTATCTCTGAAGATAATATTTCCCTGCGCGTCATATTCAGGTCCGAGGGTGTAAATGGTATTATCGGGATTAGGATTAAGCATATTAGGTCTTGCAAGCTCATGAGCAAGATAAGCACCCAATGCCTGTGTTTCATAAAGGCATAAAACCGTGTCAGCCTCAATACCTCTTTCGGCATAGTAGCTTGCCATAAGCATAGCGGCGTCAACCGAAACATCGTGGTTATGCTTTATATCAGATGTACCTATATAAAAATTCAAATGATTTGATGATGAAATAAAATGACCGGGCATTGCATGAATAAATACTTTTTCATCTCTTGATGAGGTTATTGTGTAAATCGGCTTTTCCATAGTATCACACTCCGAAACAGTATATCTTTATATTATTTAATTTTACAATAAATAAATAAATTTTTCAACTAATAGGAGTGTAAAAAAAGATGTGAATTATTTAGTCATTTTATACAAACGAAAATTAAAAATTAGTATTTGGCAGGCTGAGCCTGCACGCAAAACGGGAAGGCAGACAATTTAATAATCAACACCATTTCCCGACAATAAATAGTTTTACAAACTTGGGTTTATCAGTCTGTTCCCTCGGCACAGTACGCAACGTGTGCGTGCCGACGT
>CALYNW010000170.1 GCA_945224895.1 uncultured Clostridia bacterium | reverse complement strand
CCCCACTACCTTTACTTCATACTTTAATATATTTGATTTTATTACCTCACATTTAGCAGGCGTAGAGGAAACGATAAGAAGCAGCGGTGATGATGTTCTTCCGAATGTCTACTGCGGAATAATTGCAATAATTCTTTTACCCTTATTTGTCGTTAATGATAAAATCAGATTTAAAGAAAAAGCGGCATATATTTGTGTTTTACTATTCTTGCTTTTCAGCTTTGATAATAATTGCTTAAACTTCATTTGGCATGCAATGCATTTCCCAAATGACCTGCCCTACAGATTTTCGTATATGTACTCATTTATAGTTCTCATAATGGGCTATAAAGCACTTATGAAAATTAAGGAGATTTCAATTAAAGATATTGGATTTGTTGGAATGGCTTGGATTTTCTTCGTATGTGTTGCACAGAAAATGGCAACAGCTAAAATGAGCGAGCCGACAATTTATATGTCTATTGCATTTATTATCATTTGGACAGGCTTCTTAATGCTATATAGAAAAGGCATATTCAGGCAGTCGCTTATTTGTCTTATGGCAGTTGTATTTGTTTTGTGTGAAATTGCAATAACAGATACAGGCTCATTTATAATTTCACAAAGCAACAAGAATTACAAATCTAATTATAAAACCTATAGAGAAGCTATTGAGTATATTTATGATAATAATGAGGATTTCAGCCGTACGGAATTATGCTATCTTGAAACAAGAATGGACCCATCATATTACGGATATAACGGTATGTCTGTATTCTCTTCAATGGCTTATGAGACCTTTTCCGGAGTTCAATACAATCTCGGTATGTTCGGAAACAGAATTAACAGCTATACCTACAATCCTCAAACACCTGTTTACAATATGATGTTTAACCTTAAATATCTTATTCAGACAGATGCAAGTCTCCCCCTTTCCGATAATCTTTATGAAAAGATTTATACTACAAGTGATGAAGAAAGCAATGTTTATGAAAATAAATATTATCTTCCCATTGCTTACTGTATAAACGAGAATATAGATGACTGGATAATTGATGAGGGTAATCCCTTTATTGCTCAGGGAGATTTCTTCAGCCTTGCAACAGGATATTCAGGCGTATTTGAAGAAATGGATTATATTTCAACCGACTTTGACAGTATCAGTGGTGATGAGGTAACTCAAAACGGTACCTACTGGATTAATAAGGACGATACGGATTCATCCTACGGTCAGGTTAATGTTAATCTTTCACCGAAAAATGACGGTAACGTATATATTTATGTTTCATCTCCAGATGTGGAATCTATAGAGGTTAATTCCGACAGAGTTGCATCGCAGGAGCAGGAAATTGGTGATGAACCGTATATTCTCGATATCGGATTTCACGAGGCGGGAGAGAATGTTACAGTGTCACTTGACGGTGGCGGTATGGAGTCTGAAAGCGGATATTACAATATTTACTGCTATACAGTCAATCAGAAGGTACTTGACAGCGGTTATAATTATCTTAAGGCTAACACTGTTAATGTAACATCCTATAATGATACTGAAATAAGCGGAGCAATAAACTGTAAGGAGAACAGTTATATTTATTCATCAATACCGTATGATGAAGGTTGGACTGTTTATATTGACGGTGTAGAAACAGAAACCTTTGAAATCGGAGATGCAATGCTCGGAGTTGTTGCAGGTCCGGGAAATCATGAAATCACATATAAGTATTCTCCGAGGGGATTAAAATACGGAATTTTGATTTCCTCTGCGACGGTCATTTCTCTTGCAGGATATTTCATATACAGCAATAAAATCTCAAAATCAGCCAAAAAAAAGAAGAATGACAGAGGGTAAATTGTTTATAAGTTAAAATTTACTGAATTTATCAAATTTATTGTTTACAATAACTGTCGTTTGTTGTAGAATAGGCGTGTAATTCTTGAGAGGAGCATTAGAAACTTATGGCAAGACAGACTGCATCAAATATCAACTCAATTCCAATCGGACCTCTTGGCATTATCGGCATGCCGGGTTGTGAAGAATTAACGGACAAGATTGACAAATATCTTGTAAAATGGAGAAAAACTCAGGCGGCTGAGCATGCTAATTCAATAGCCTTCTTCGGTTATCAGAGAGATACCTATAAAATTAATGTATCAGTTCCCAGTTTCGGCAGCGGTGAAGGAAAGGGCGTTATTGAGGAAAGTGTAAGAGGCTACGACATATATATTATTGCAGATGTATTTAATTACAGTTGTACTTATAAAATGTACGGAAAAGAAGTTTTGAAATCACCTGACGACCATTTTGCAGATTTAAAAAGAGTTATTTCCGCTTTATCGTCAAAGCCCAAGCGTGTTTCGGTAATTATGCCAATGCTTTATGAAGGCAGACAGCATAAAAGAAGTACAAGGGAATCTCTTGACTGTGCTATGGCACTTAAAGAGCTTGTTGATCTCGGTGTTGAAAATATTATTACCTTTGATGCTCACGACCAAAGAGTACAAAATGCGATCCCCGATAAATCTTTTGAAAATGTAATGCCTACATATCAAATGATAAAGGCACTTGTTAATAATGTTGATGACCTTGTTGTTGATAAAGACCATTTAATGGTAATTTCTCCCGATGAGGGTGCTCTTCACAGATGTATATATTTTGCAACTCAGCTTGGCATAAACCTTGGTATGTTCTACAAAAGAAGAGATTATACAAGAGTTGTAAACGGCAGAAATCCTATTGTTGAGCATCAGTATCTCGGTGATTCTGTCAAAGGCAAGGATATCATAATTGTTGATGATATGATTTCTT
The DNA here is from genome assembly GCA_945224895.1 of uncultured Clostridia bacterium. GTDB lineage: Bacteria > Bacillota > Clostridia > Oscillospirales > Acutalibacteraceae > Eubacterium_R. The sequence continues at coordinate 799 of CALYNW010000170.1, read as the reverse complement.
CGGGCGAATCTATGCTTGAAGTTGCAATGAAGCTTAAAAATCTCGGCTGTAACAGAATATTTGTATGTACCACCTTCGGTCTTTTCTGCAACGGTCTTGATGTATTTGACCAAGCTTATAAAGACGGTGTTTTTTACAGAGTGTTCACTACAAACGGTGTATATCAAACTCCCGAGCTTCTCGGCAGAGAATGGTATGTAAGCGTTGAGCTTTCAAAGTATACAGCATATTTTATTGATACTCTTAACCACGATATGTCTGTTTCTACTCTTCTTGATTCATCAGAAAAAATTAAAAACCTTCTTATTAAAAAAGGACTAAAAGGGTGAAATTTATGTCAAACGTAAAACTTTCTAACGGAAAAAAAATTGCCATTATCATTGCTACAGTTGTTCTTGCACTTATAATAGCAGGCGGTGCATACTGCATTGCTACCGACCAAAACCCTGTTGAAGCAACTCAAAGTATTTTTTCTTCAAATGAAGAAAAGCTCATAGGAAAATGGCAGAGCCAAAGCTCACCGGGACTTTCCGCTTATGTGTTTGATGAGGACGGCACATATGATTCGTACTTATCTACAGTTCCATTTTCAGGAAATTATACAGTAAAGGGTAATAAGCTTACGCTTATTAATCCTGACACAAGCAAGGAAATTGTTTATAAATTCAAGGTATCAGGAAAGGTTCTTACCCTTACCCTGCTTGAAGAGGACGGTACTGAATCAAAAACTCAGGATGTAAGCAAGTATGATTTAGTTGATGAGTTAAATCAGAAAACACTTTCCGACCTTATAGGAGAG
>CALYNW010000169.1 GCA_945224895.1 uncultured Clostridia bacterium | reverse complement strand
GGGCTGTACCTTTTGTGCCTCCACTCTTGGAGGCTTTAAAAGAAATCTAACCGCCGGTGAAATTGAATCCCAGCTTCATTCAGCTGAAAGGGATTTGAATATTAAAATTTCTCATATAGTCCTTATGGGAATAGGGGAGCCTCTTGATAATTTTAATAATGTTGTTTCATTTCTGAGAAATGTTAATGACGAAAACGGCTTAAATATCAGTATGAGAAATATAACCCTTTCCACCTGCGGAATTGTCCCGAGAATTTACGATTTGATGGACCTTGATTTACAGCTTACTTTGACTGTTTCCCTTCATGCACCTAATGATGAAATTAGATGTAAAACAATGCCGGTTGCAAGAAAATACAGTATGAATCAGCTTATTACGGCTTGCAAGGATTACGCAGAAAAAACAGGCAGGCGGGTAAGCTTTGAATATACCCTTATAAAAGGCGTAAATGACAGCAAGGAGAATGCACTTGAGCTTGCCGATAGGCTTTCGGGTATGCTGTCACATGTTAATTTAATTCCGGTAAATGATGTTAAGGAAAGAGGCAATGTCAGAGGCACGAAGGAGGATATTGTTAAATTTCAGAACGTGTTGAAAAGTAAGGAAATAAATGCTACAATAAGAAGAACTTTAGGCTCTGATATTAACGCATCCTGCGGTCAGCTCAGACGCCTGAAAAACAGAGGTGATAAAAAATGAAAATAGTTGCTAAGACAGACAGAGGTCATGTCAGAGAGACAAATCAGGATGCTTATGCTGTGGGAGAGTTTTCCGATGAGGTTGTCTGGGCAGTAGTGTGCGACGGTATGGGAGGAGCAGCAGGCGGAAATATTGCAAGCGCTCTTGCCGTTAAGGTTATCAGCGATAAAATTAATGCCTCGTATAGAGAAAAAATGCGTGACATGTCAATAAAGAATATGCTTGATTCTGCGCTTACTGCCGCTAATATTGAGGTTTATGATATGGCGGATGCAAAGCCTGAGCTTCACGGTATGGGAACTACTGTTGTCTGTGCTATCGTCAGAGATAATCAGGCATTTATTGCCCATGCAGGCGACAGCCGTGCTTATGTTCTTTCAGACGGTAATATTAATCAGATTACAACCGACCACAGTATGGTTCAGGATTTGCTCAGCCGTGGAAAGATTACCGACGAGCAGGCGGCAAAGCATCCTAATAAGAATATAATCACAAGAGCAGTCGGTGTTGATAAAAGCATTGAAATTGATTTTGACCAGATTGATTTAGACGATAATTCAACACTTCTTCTTTGTAGCGACGGACTTTCAAATTACGTAACAAATGAAGAAATAGTTGATTTAATGAGCGACGGAAAGCATTATGCCTTTGCTGACAGATTAGTGCAAAAGGCAAATGAAAACGGCGGCGGAGACAATATAACAGTTGTAGTTATTTCAAAATAATGAGGATTGAGATATATGGATAATTATGTAGGAAAGCGTCTCGACGGTAGATATGAGATACAGGAGATTGTCGGCGTAGGCGGAATGTCTGTTGTATATAAGGCGTATGACAATGTTGATGACAGAATTGTTGCAGTTAAAATTCTTAAGGATGAGTTTTTAACAAATGATGATTTTGTAAGAAGATTTAAAAATGAGTCAAAGGCTATTGCCCTTTTGTCGCATCCCAATATTGTAAAGGTATATGATGTTCATTTCGGTGAAAAGCTTCAGTATATCGTAATGGAGTATGTTGACGGAATTACTCTTAAGGAGTATATACAAAAGCAGGGTGCTATTACATGGAATGATGCGTTGTTTTTTATGACGCAGATTCTTAAAGCACTTCAGCATGCCCACGATAAAGGCATTGTCCACAGGGATATAAAGCCTCAGAACATCATTCTCCTTTCAAACGGTAATATTAAGGTTGCCGATTTCGGTATCGCAAGATTTTCAAGAAGTGAAACAAAAACCCTTACAGATACTGCTATAGGCTCTGTTCATTATATCAGCCCCGAGCAAGCAAAGGGTGAGTTTACCGATGAGAGAGCAGATATTTATTCGGTAGGTGTTGTTCTTTATGAAATGCTTGCAGGAAAGGTTCCCTTTGAGGCAGACAGTGCCGTTTCTGTTGCTCTTATGCAGCTTCAAAATGATGCAAAAAAGCTGACTGATATCAACCCTGATATTCCAAAGGGAATTGAGCAGATTTGTATTCATGCTATGCAGAAAAATCCGTCAGACAGGTATCAGACTGCCACGGAAATGCTTCTTGACGTTGAAGAAATAATTAAAAATCCAAAGACAGAGTTTGATTATTCTTATTTTGTTGACCAGGACCCAACAAAGTATGTTATGAAAACTGAGGATTCTTCAAGAATCGGAGCTGAAGAACAGGATGAATATATGGACGGGTATGACGAGGACGATGTACCATATGACCCTGATCATAAGAAAAAGGTTGTATCTGCCGTTCTTATCGGAATAATTATTCTTGTTGCGGCTGTTGTTCTTCTTATTATGGCGATAACAGGCTCATTTAAGACCGATACAAGCACATTAGACAGCTTTGTAGGCTTTTCCTATGATGAGCTTGTAAGCTCAAATAAATATGATTATGAGTTTATTCTTGAGCAGGAAAAGACAGACGAGGTTGAGCCGGGTATTGTAATTCGTCAGTCACCCGAGGCAGGTACAAAGGTGCTTGAGGGCAGTCAGGTTAAGCTTGTTGTATCTGCCTCTACAGATGATATTAATGTTCCTAATATCTATAATCTGAATGCAGAGAAGGCAAAGAAGGCACTTGCAAACGAGGGACTGAATAATTACAGAGTTACAACAATTTCAAGCGAAACGGGTGAAGAGGGATTCGTTGTTTATACCGACCCTAAGGCAGGAACGGTAGTTTCATCGGACACTAAAATAATTATTTATCTCAGCTCAGGACCTACAACAGTTGTTGAAGAAAATATTACAGTTCCCGACGTAAGCGGTCTCAGTCAGGAGGGTGCAAGAGCCTTTCTTGAAAAATCAGGCTTTAAGAATATTACATTTAAAACTGAGGATAGCACTGTGCAAAAGGGAATCGTAATTTCTCAGTCGCCTTCAGCAGGCTCATCAGCCCTTGCAGATGATAAAATCACGGTTATTATCTCCTCGGGAGTTACTACCACCACTACAAAACCATCATCAAAGATTTCGCTTAGTGTTGTTCTTCCTGCGATTTATGATGAAAACGGAAATTATGTAACTGATTCGCTTGAGGTAATGCTGGGAGAAGAAAGATATCTTAATCAGGCTGTTACCTTAAACGGCGGAAAAGCAAGTGTCAGCATAAAGGTTGAGGATGCTCAGGATGTAACAATCCGAGTATCATTGGCAGGAACAGGAGCTATAGAAACAAAATCTGTTGATGCAACGAAGGATAAAAGCCTTACAGTCGATTTCAGCGGATTTTCAAACTCTGCCCCAACAACTTCTCCTCAGCAGAGTAACACAAGCCCAAACGTTACACCCTCTGATGTTGACGGCTATGTGGGTGAATAATATATGCAAAACGGATTAATTATTAAAGGTATCGGCGGTTTCTACTATGTTGAAACAGCTGACGGCGTATATGTGTGCAAGGCAAGGGGAAGTTTCAGAAAAAAGAAAATAAAACCTCT
>CALYNW010000168.1 GCA_945224895.1 uncultured Clostridia bacterium | reverse complement strand
AGAGCAATCCAAACCTGCCAAAAATGCAGAATTAAAGCGACTTTTGAACCTTTCGTTGTCGCCTTGCGTCAGTATTCCGAGTATTTTTAACACAGAGTAAGGGCAAATCAGCCAATTTAAACCACGGTTCGTATTACTCTTCATTGCCTATCTGAACATTACATATGTATAAGAAACGCCTGTTTCATTAAGGCATACATATTCGTTACTATATGACGGGAAAATATCCTGTGTAACCTTCAGCTTTGCACCATATTCCTCTATCTCCAAATTCGCCATAGAAGAAATCTGAGAGGCAAAGCCTATATAGTTATACTTTCTGCCCTGCTCAAAATTTATTGTGCTTGCAGGCATTGCAGACGCAAATACTAAAACAAATTTCGGCTCAAACGGACAGCCTGTGGTAATGTATCTTTCAGAGCTACCGTCTCCGAAATACATTCCGTAATGTATTCCCTGATTCCACAGCTCTCTTTCCTCGGCAGTTATATGTGCAACCGCATCATTGGTATGCCCTGTAACTGCCCTTTCTATCATTTCATTATCATAATTAAAATCTGCTCTGACGGGCTTATCCGACGATGCCCACTGGTTAAGTCTAAGCACATTGGTTTTATTTGTACTGCTCATAAAATCCTCCTTATAATTTCATTGTTTCAATCATTGAAAAAGGCATTTTAAGCGATTCAAGGGACTGAAAGGTCATATCCATTGAATCCCATTCTTCAAATGTCAGTCCTGCTCCGGACAGTTCAACAGTTACAAACGGCGGAAAATAATAATCAAGCCTTTTCATAATCTGCCTGAGAGCAGAAGCATTACTGCTTTTTACACCGTAAAGCTTCATATTAAAATTTTGGGTATGTACAAAAAAGCCGTTTCCGTATCCCTTGTAATAATCAATAAATTCATCTATGGAAAATTCATCATACCCCATAGAAAGCTTTTTCTTTATTTTGCTCTTTTTCTCCTCCAAATCATTATTGAGATCAACATCTAAAAGAACACAGTATTTGTCAATCATTTCCTGTGACATTGTGTCAATATACTGTTGATTTTCAATATCGGCAAAATTATTCTTCAAAAGCTCAATTCCCACAGAACAGGCATAAAGCAAGGCGTCAAGAAGCAAATCACCTTGTGCGTCCGGCTTTATGCTTTTAAAGAGCGTGCTGAGGCGTTCATATACTGATACATTACTCATAATCACAGTTCACCACCGATTTTGAAAGTCTTAAATACGATTTTGAAGGGCAGACAAATTCACCGTTTACAATACCGTTGCAGTAAAAGCTCACATCAACTATATCTTCGTTTTTGAGAACTTCTCTTGATATTTTTGAAACGGAAATTGATTTACCGATTTTTCTTTCGCTGAACATTTGTGAAAGAACATCTTTTACATAATCGGAAATTTCGTCAGTATCCGCCAACGCAACCGCCGTTACATTGACAGTCACATTAACCGAGTAAGCGTTTGCGGTTGAAATATATACAACCGTTCCCAGCATATCGGCAAAGCCTAAGGTTTTTCTTATCTCAATAGACCTTTCGGATGTTATGCTTTCTCCGTCTCTTACAACCACAACAACATTCAAATTGCCCGGTGTATCCGTATAGATTATCCTGCAATCCGAAATGTAATCCAATTTCTTGATTTTATTCTCCACTGAAGCTTTGCCTATTCCGTTTGCGGGAATTGTATAATTTTTGATTATTCTTTCCCTATATGAGCTGTCGGACTCAATATCGTTTCCGCCTATGAAGTCACTTTCGTTTATAACATTCTCAACCATAACGGGAGCATTTACCATAACCCTTATTTCTCCGGCAGGAGCATTGTATTCTTCACCGCCGTCAAGTGCCTGTGCGGGCACCTCAACGCTAAGCTCACCTACTGCAATTACTGCGTCTTCAGTAGTTTCAAACTGAATATACGGCTTGCCGTAAACCGAGCAAACCGTGCCCTTTTTTATCTGAATTTCCGTATCTGCTTCCTGAGAGTTATAAAATTTCAGAATTCCTACAGCCTTTGATTTGCCTTTACGGGTACAGTCTCTCATTTCACCGAGCATATCAAGATATTCACCTGTCGCCGTTTGAACAAAGGACTGCTTTAAAATATAGTCGCCTTGGCAGGATAAGCCGTAAAGCTCTCCTGCAAGTGCCTCAATAATTTTTTCCTCAAAGGAATTTTTTTCGGGATTTTTACCGTACCTTTCAAAAAAGGCTGTTTTCATATTGTTTTCAATTTCATTATAGGTCAGTCCCATAGGACATTGTCACCGTCCTTTCTTCGTCATTGATTAATAGGTTAAAGGCTATGTATGACTGCTCCTTTTTTACCGATTTTACGTATACGCCGTCAAAATCAGACAAGCCCTGTCTTGCATAAGCAAGGATGTACTTTTCGCTTAAATCCCGGTAGCATCTTATCTGACTGCCGTAATCCTTTTTCGGATAAAACCTTTTTCTCGGGCAGTAAAGAGCGCAAAGGCAGTCGGACAGGAGCTTTTCAATTTCATCAGCCGTATTACTGTTTGAAATAATCGCACTTTGAGAATTACTCTGAGTCATTCAATTACTCCTTTACTGTTTATTTTTAAACCGTTTATAACGACACTGCCGTCGTTTTTCAGATAAATGTATCCGCCTGACGATGAGGTGATTTTTATTTCTCCCTCGCCCAATGAATCGTATTTCATTTCTGTTCCGAAGGAAACCTGCTCTCCCGAGCTTCTTGTCATCAAAAGCTCACTTCCGGCAGGCAGGGAAAAGGAATATCCATAGGGAGCATAGACCTTTACGCTTCTTTCCGCACCTGTTGAAACAGCCTCAAGCTCGCCTTTATCATTAAGCGTAACCCTGCCGTTTTCAATAACCGGGGAGTCTGATTTCTCCGTCAGCTGTTTACTAATCCACATAAACCGTATCCCCCATATCAATATTTTTTCTTAGAACAAGCCTTGTTTTTTCTCCGCTGCCGTCAAAGGTGTATTTCTTTTCGGTAAGAATATAGTCGTCATATTTTCCTATTTCTCCGCAATAGCAAAAGCGCTGATAAAGCCTTTCACCTACTGTCCCCTTTACAGTAATTTCAAGCAGCATATAATCATCAAAAAAGCCCTTCATTTTCCGTGAAACGGTATTTGCTCTCTGCCACTGAGCAACTGAGTTAATATTTATATAACGTGTTCTGCCGAGTCCCTTTTCCCTTGCAAGCTGTGACACAAGATGAGCTTTATAGTCGGTATCCTGCTCTCTCTTGTAGCAGATTTCTCCCACAGGCTCACTCCTGTTAATAACAGCAGACGCTGACAAAACAGTATATCCGTTAAGGCTTTTAATATCCTTGCTGAGCGTACCTAAGCTGATTTTGTTTTCGGGAGTAATAACAATTTCATTTCCTGTTAAGGCGTACACAAAATTATTAATCGCACCGAAGCAGGAGGTGCCTGACGACACCTCATACTTCTCATTACAGGAAATTTCGGGAAGTGAATATTCAAAGCCAAGGTCTCTTGCGTATTCAGCCCAAAGCTGTCTTGCAGAAGGGCAGTTAAATGTAAAGGGCTTTGACTGACTGTCAACAAGAACGCTTGCAGAGGACCTTGCGTAAATATACACCTCAAAGCCCTTAGAATTTGCCGT
>CALYNW010000167.1 GCA_945224895.1 uncultured Clostridia bacterium | reverse complement strand
CATACACATCACAGATGGTTAGAACAATCAAGTACTTCTCAGAGCTTGGCTAATATAACCTATATAAAATAATGAAAGCGGTTCAGTTTTTCTGAACCGCTTTTTGTTTATGGATTTAGATTTAATTGATAATTATTGAACAGGGCTGTGTGATGACTTCAGCATTGCGCAAATAGCCTTCCCAAGCTCCTCCTTTTTGAATACAGGCAAAGGCTCAATAAGAGCGTCGATACAGCCTGCAACGGCAAAGGTGATTGTTGATACCTCAAAATAATTGTCCTCAATAGTAAAGCCGTTATTATCACAAATTGCAGAAACAAGATTTTCTTTTAAAACCTTAATGGCAGGACCGCAAATATTACTTGCTTTGAACTTGTAAAGATAGTCGATATTCTTTTCAACCTCATCAAGGAGTCTTTCTACCGCAGGAGCAGGATTATATTTAATATCATTGTAGTTGATACGCTTTGAAACCTCTACAACACCGTTCATTATTGTTTCAAAACAGGATTGCAGACAGTCGTCCATGCTCTTGTAATGGAGATAAAAAGTGCTTTTATTTATATCTGCTCTTTTGCAAAGCTCCAAAACTGTAATTTTGCTTGTTTCCTTTTCAACCATTAGGTCAAGAACTGCGTTAAATACGGCAGACCTTGTCCTTTTAATTCTTCTGTCCATTATTTTTGCCCCTTATTTTTTAATAAAAAATACTATATTTTGTGTAACATTCTATCACAATATAGTAGAAAAAGCAAATTTGTGACGTATATTCGGCATTCTTCCTAAAAATGTCGATGATTTTTTGTAGAAATAGCTTAATAGATATTATCCTTGTTTGGATAATATCTATTTAAAGGAATAAATTTTTGAAATATTTACAAATTTAGTTGTTGTAATGTTTGCTTTTCTATTGTATAATAAAAAGGCAAATATTGTATTTTAATGCTTTTAAAATTCAATAACCTATAATTTATATTCAGGGGGATTAAAATATGAGCGATTGTTGTAAGGCCTTTGGCGGCGACTGGCTAAGCGGAAAAACCGTTGTAGTAACAGGTGCGTCAGGCGGTATGGGTGCAGGCATTGCCGCAACTCTTATCAAGAAGCACGGCTGTCGTGTTGTGGGTGTAGCAAGAAGCGAGCCTAAGATGCTTAAGTTTATTGAGGAGCTTGGTCCTACATATGCAGAGCAGTTTTCATACAAGCTTTTTGACGTTTCCGTAAAGGAAAATTGGGAAAATTTCGCAAAGGAGCTTGAGGAGGAGGGTATCAGACCTTCTGTTATTGTTAATAACGCAGGTATTCTTCCTAAGTTCAAGAGATTTGACAGATATTCAGATGAAGAAATTGAAAGAGCAATGAATATCAATTTCTATTCCTGTGTATACAGTGTAAAGACGTTTCTTCCTATTATTTTAAAGGAGAATGACCCCGGTATTATTAACATTGACTCATCGGCAGCACTTATGACTCTTGCAGGTACATCAATGTACAGTGCTTCAAAGGCGGCTCTTAAGGGCTTTACAGAGGCTCTTCGAGTTGAATTCAAGGGCAAGTGCTACGTAGGTCTTGTTTGCCCCGGCTTTACTAAGACCGATATTTTCCGTGACCAGAAGAACGATGGCGGAAAAGGTCAGAAGATTATGGATATGATTTCAACAGACTGTGACCTTATGGTTAAGATGATTATGTTCGGTATTGAGAACAAGCGTCCTATGATGGTACACGGTCTTGACGCTCACGCAATGTCAATTTTTAACAGAATGATGCCCGTTATGGGTTCAGAGCTGTTTTCGGCAGTTATGAAGGCGGCTGATATTGACCTGTTCAGCGAGGTTTTCAAGTAAGATTGATTAAATAATTTTAAGGGTTGAAGCTGTCAACGGCGGCAGCTTCGACCTTTTGCATTTTTGCATACGAAGGAGATTATTATGGCAGATGTTAAAGATATTACACAGCAAAAGCATATGAATTTTAAAGAGATTGCGGCTTATTCTCTGGGACTTTTCGGCTTTCAGGCAATAGTCGGACTTCTTAATTCATATCAGGCAGAGTTTGACGGCTCAGTTTTAGGAGCAAATGTCAGCATTGTTGCAATTTTAATTCTTGTTGCAAAGATTGTTTCGGCTGTTGCCGACCCTGTTGTGGGTAATCTGATTGACCGTTCAAAGAGCAAAAAGGGAAAGTTTAAATCAATGATTCTTTATTCCCTTGCTCCACTTCTTATTATGACGGCAGTTGTATTTTTGAAGGTGCCGTTTAAGGGCATTGGTCTTTATATTTGGATTTTTGCCACATATCTTGTTTGGAGCATTGCTATGACTATGGGTGATGTTCCTTCCCAGGGTATTGCCTCTGTTCTTACACCAAATCCTACAGAAAGAACAAATGTTGTTTCAATTTCAAATACGTTTAAGCAGATAGGCTTTTCCGCCTGCGTTGTTATCGTTCCTATTGTGTGTCTTATCATTCCGAACGGCTCAAGGGTATTTGTTAAAAGCGGCGAAACAGATACTCCTATGATTAGCAGTGAGTATTTTTGGACGGCAGTTTTGACAGCGGTTTTGGGATGCGTGCTTTTTGCTCTTATTCCTATGCTTAACAAGGAGAGAGTTCCTTATGTTGCAGGTGAAAAAACAACCTTTAAGGATATGGTAAATGCTCTTAAGAATAATAAGCCCTTTATGCTTGTTATTATTTCATATTTCCTTGGCTTCGGTCGTCAGATGGCAATGGGTATTCAGGTCCAGTCTGCAACTGTTATTTTGGGAAGCCAAAATCTTGTGGCAGTTTTAGGTATCGTAACTGCTGTGGGCTCAATGATAAGTATGGCGCTTTGTCCTCTGCTTATTAAAAAACTGAATGAGAAAAATGCTTACATTCTTCTGTCGGTTTATGGATTTGCGGCTTCGATTTTCTCATTTGTAATCGGTCATTTTTGGTTCCAGTCACCTAAGAATATTGTTCTTACCGTTTTATTCTATGCTTCTCTGTTCCTTATCGGACTGCAGTTTGGCGCAGTTACTCTTATGCCTATGATTATGACTGCCGACTGTGTTGATTATTACGAGTACGAAACAGGAAAGAGAATGGAGGGTGCCGCATATTCAATACTTACTCTGACAATTAAGGTTTGCCTTGCGCTCGGTACTGCGGTTGGACTTATCTTTGTTCAGAAATCAGGCTACTATGAGGCTCTTGATACAGGCACTTTCGCAAATAAGACAAAGGATATTATTTTCTTTGCTTATACTGCTTTACCCGGTATTCTTGCTCTGCTTTCTGTTATCCCGATGATTAAATATGATGTTGTCGGCGAGAAAAAGGCAAAGATTTCTTCAGAGCTTGCTAAGAGAAGAAACAGCAAATAAATGTAAAAATATAACAAGGTTTTTAAAAATCCTCAGTTGTGTTGAAACTGAGGATTTTTTTTGATATAATGCTTTTGACAACTTATTTTATTTGAAAGGTTGAATAAAAATGAAAAAGATAATGTCATTATTTTTGTCGCTTGTTTTGGCAATGACGACCTGTTTTGTCTATGCAGGCTCTGTATATGCCGATGAAATAGATTTCGGAAACGGTATTCAGGGTGTATATGATTCAAAAACTGCAACGTTAACAGTAAGCGGCGATACCGAAGGTGTGGAAATGCCTGATTTTGATATCAGTAAAACCTATGATAATA
>CALYNW010000166.1 GCA_945224895.1 uncultured Clostridia bacterium | reverse complement strand
CGGCAAATGCCTACACCTCCTTTGACAAAACCTGCTATCTTTTTCAGTGCAGTGATAACTTTGAAGCCTCACTTGAAATACTGCTTGATTTCGTAACCCACCCTTATTTCACTAAGGAAACCGTTGAAAAGGAGCAGGGAATTATCGGTCAGGAAATTACAATGTATTATGATGTTCCCGGCTGGATGAGTACCTTTAATCTTTTGAAGCTTCTTTATCATAACCACCCTGTAAGAATTGATATTGCAGGCACTGTTGAGTCTATTGCACAGATAACAGACAAGCTTCTTTATGATTGCTATAACACCTTTTATAATCTCAACAATATGGTGCTTGCAGTTGTGGGCAATGTTACACCCGAGCAGGTGTTGGATGTATGCGATAAAATGCTTAAAAAAGCAGAGCCTCTCAAAATAGAGCGTTCATTTGAAGAAGAGCCAAGAGATATTGCGGGCACATATACTGAGTACAATCTTTCAATGAGTATGCCTGTTTTTTCTTTTGGATATAAGGAAAAATGCGAAAAGCCTATACAAGATATAAAAACTATTGTCGAAACAAATATTCTTCTTGAAATTCTTGCAGGTGAAGCCTCTGATTTGTATAATTCTCTATTTGAAAAGGGACTTATCAATTCGAGCTTTTCCAAGGAATATTTTATCGGCTACGGCTATGAGGCTATAACCTTTGACGGGGAAAGTGAAAACCCCAAGGCTGTCAGCGAGGCAATTAAGCAAGAGGTTGCAAGACTTAAAAAAGAGGGTATAGACGAAAATCAGTTTGAGGCTGTAAGACGTTCTCTTTACGGCAGAGAAATTATGGAGTATAATGATATTGATTCCATAGCAAACGGCTTTGTTTCGGCACATTTTGGAGGATACAGTATATTTGACTCTGTGGAGATATTCAGGTCGGTTACAAAGGAAGATATTGAAAAGAGACTGTCACAGGTTATGGACGAGCAGTACAGTGCCCTGTCGGTAGTCAAGGAGAAATAAAATGAGTAGTTATACAAGAGTATATTTTGAGGGCTTGGGAATTGATTTTGATTTGCCGTCGGGGGCTTTTTCAATAGGTAGCTATGAGGTGCACTGGTACGGTATTATAATCGCATTCGGCTTTGCCCTTGCAGTTTTGTACGGCGGAAGAATGGCTTATAAATGGAAAATGAGTCTTGACGGTATGACAGATGTTCTTATATGGGGAACTATCCTCGGTATCATTTGTGCGAGAGCCTATTATGTCATTTTTGAGTGGTCGTATTATAAGGACCATTTGATAGAAATACCGCAGATTTGGAACGGCGGTATAGCAATTTACGGCGGTATAATCGGTGCTTTAATAGGTGCCGCCATAGGCTGTAAGGTTGGTAAAATCAACTTTCAAAACCTTCTTGACTTAGGTGCCTTAGGACTTCTTATCGGACAAGGTATCGGCAGATGGGGAAATTTCTTCAATCAAGAGGCATTCGGCACAAATACAACTACTGCGCCCTTTAGAATGTGGAGCCTTAAAATTCATGATACACTTGAGGCGTCGGCTCAGGCTCTTGCCGCAAAGGGTATTGACGTTGACCCGAATGTACCTGTTCACCCAACATTTCTTTATGAAAGCCTTTGGTGTATTTTAGGCTTCTTTATCTTGAACTATATTGTCCACAAGAGAAGACAGTATAAGGGCGAAATTTTCTTCCTTTACGGTATTTGGTACGGACTTGAAAGAATGGTTGTTGAGGGTATGCGTACCGATTCCCTGTATATAGGAAATACAACAATTCGTGTCAGTCAGCTTCTTTCAGCAGTTGTAGTGGTTGCCTTTGCAGTGTGCCATATTATCAATATTGTAAGAATTAAAAAGGGTACATTGCCTAAAAGGCTTACAATTTATGCAGATGCTCCCGACGCATCGGTTTACATCAAAAAGCACGGTGAAAAGCTAAATCCCGCAAATGAAGAAATAATAAATAATGATAATGCTATATCAGAAAATACGGAGGAAATCAATGTATCGGATAATTGACGGAAAAGCCGTTTCAAGGCAGGTAAAGGAGCAGGTTAGACTTGAAACGGAGGAGTTGAAGAAAAAAGGAATTACCCCCGGACTTGCAGTAATTATAGTCGGTGAGGACCCTGCCTCACAGGTTTATGTAAGAAATAAAGAAAAAGCCTGCGAGGAGGTAGGCTTTTACAGTGAAAAGTTTGCACTTCCCGAAAATACAACTCAGCAGGAGCTGAACAATCTTGTTAAGGAGCTTAACGGAAGAAAGGAGATAAACGGTATTCTCTGCCAGCTTCCTTTACCGAGCCATCTTGACGATAAAGAGGTTATTAATCTTATTAACCCCATTAAAGACGTTGACGCATTTCACCCTGTAAATGTGGGTGCAATTATGATAGGCGATTACAATTTTCTGCCCTGTACTCCAGCGGGAGTAATGGAGCTTATTCATTCAACAGGTGTAGATGTTACAGGTAAAAAAGCAGTCGTAATGGGCAGAAGCAATATTGTGGGAAAGCCTATGGCAATGCTTCTTCTCCACGAAAATGCAACTGTTGAAATTGTCCATTCGAAAACAAAGGACCTTGCTTCTGTTACAAGGGAGGCAGATATTCTTGTTGCCGCAATCGGCAAGGCAAAATTTGTTACAGCCGATATGGTTAAGGACGGTGCAGTAGTAATAGACGTTGGTATGGACAGAGATGAAAACGGTAAGCTCTGCGGCGACGTTGATTTTGAAGGCGTTAAGGATAAATGCTCATATATTACCCCTGTACCGGGCGGAGTAGGTCCTATGACAATTTCAATGCTGATGAAAAATACTCTTACAGCCGCTGAAATTCAAAACGGTATTAAATAATAGGAAGTTGATATAATGGCACTTGAAGAACAGGTAGTAGATAAGCTTATTGAAAAGGGATATCATATTTCCTTTGCGGAATCCTGTACAGGCGGTCTTTGTTGCGGTAATCTTGTGAATGTTACAAATGCGTCAAGGGTGCTGGATGTTTCATTTGTGACCTATGCTAACGAGGCTAAAATTAATTTTATCGGTGTAAGTGCCGATACGATTTTAACCCATGGAGTAGTCAGCGAGGAGGTTGCCTATGAAATGGCAAAGGGCGTTGCAGAAGCTGCAAAAAGCGAAATCGGTGTCGGTATAACGGGTGTGGCAGGTCCGGGAGGCGGAACTGCCAAAAAGCCTGTAGGTATGGTCTGCTTCGGTTTTTATATCAATGGCGATGTAACAACCTATACAATGCAGTTTGGAGAAATAGGACGTAATCAGGTCAGAAAGTCAAGCGTTGAATTTGTTTTTCAAAAACTACTTGAGCTTTTGTAAGTCATATGCTATAATATTCCCGCTGTTTGTGAAAAGAGGATGTATATGAAAAAATTATACAGAAGTAAAACGGAAAGAAGGCTTGCAGGAGTTTGCGGCGGCATTGCTGTTTATTTCAATATTGACCCGACTATAGTAAGACTTATTTGGGCTTTTGTTTCCCTTATGTCTGCAAGTGTGCCGGGAATTTTGATTTATGTTATCTGTGCCCTTGTTGTTCCGGATGAGCCTGACGCATACGAAACAACCGCACAGTATTACGACGAAAAGTGAAAAATTTTGAATTAATTTAATAGTCGCTGGTGTGGCGCAGTTGGTAGCGCAATTGATTCGTAATCAATAGGCCGTCAGTT
>CALYNW010000165.1 GCA_945224895.1 uncultured Clostridia bacterium | reverse complement strand
ATAGCCTTTCTTGCCTCAAGAGTAGTCATACCTGCATATTTTCCGCAGTCCAGGACCTCGGGCTCATTCTGTGCGGCTTTTCCGCTTGCGATTAATTCGTCGGCTGCAACCTTGTCCTCTGCTCCTGTCATATGACCGTCATAGGTAAATGTGCGGACAATAGGAAGATTATGACGCATACCAACCTCAAAGTCGTTAGGGTCATGGGCAGGAGTAATTTTAACAACACCTGTTCCCTTTGTCATATCTGCGTGCTCGTCACAAACAATCGGGATTTCCTTATTAAGCAGAGGAAGAATAACGTGACAGCCGTGAAGATGCTTATATCTCGGGTCGTCACCGTTAATTGCTACAGCAGTATCACCAAGCATTGTTTCAGGTCTTGTGGTTGCAAGCTCAAGCTGTTCGCCTGTTTCCTTAACAGTATAAAGCAGGTGCCAGAAATTTGAGTCCTTTTCCTCATACTCAACCTCAGCGTCTGAAATTGATGTATTACAATGAGGACACCAGTTTACCATACGGTTTCCTCTGTAAATTAAATCCTTTTCATAAAGGCTTACGAATACCTCTCTAACGGCTTTACTGCAACCCTCATCAAGAGTAAATCTTTCTCTGTCCCAATCACAAGAGGAACCCATTTTCTTAAGCTGTTCAATAATTCTTCCGCCGTATTTCTCCTTCCAGTCCCAAGCACGTTCAAGGAATTTTTCTCTGCCGATATCCTCCTTCGTAATTCCCTCTTCACGCATTGCCTCAACAATTTTCGCCTCTGTTGCGATAGATGCGTGGTCTGTTCCGGGAAGCCAAAGAGTATCATATCCTGCCATACGGTGATAACGGATAAGAATATCCTGAAGCGTATTATCAAGTGCGTGTCCCATATGAAGCTGACCTGTGATATTCGGAGGAGGAATAACTATTGTATACGTCTTTTTCCCCTCTTCCCTTTTAGCGTGAAAATACTTATTATCGCACCAAAATTTATAGGTGCGGTCCTCAACCTCTTTAGGGTCGTACTGCTTTGCAAGTTCCTTTGCCATAATCATAACTCCTTATAAAAAAATAAAAGCCTTCATCTCAATATGAGACGAAAGCAAAAATTCCGTGGTACCACTCAAATTGCATTTTTAATAAATGCCACTCAAACCTTTAACGCAGGTATACGGTCAGGACTACTTGGTTTCACCCTGTCGGCTCAAAAGCTACCTTCATACGCTCTTACTGTGCCCTTTCACCAAGCGGGCACTCTCTGAAAGCAGGAAACGTATTACTCCTCTTTGTCAAAGCCGTTAAATATTGAAATTATATTAACAAATAAATTTCTCCTTGTCAAGTGTCACAGATATATTTAGCTACAAAACAACTCCGTCCTTGAATATAGAAATTTCTTTATAGCCGTTTTCCTCAGACTTAGTTTTTTTACCCGAGGCAACATCAAGAATATAGTCGAATAACCTGTCGGTCATTGTGTCAAAATCAGGATTTTCAATAAGACTGCCTGCATTAAAATCAATCCAGCTTGGCTTTTTTTCAAAAAGCTTGGAGTTGGAAGAAATTTTAACTGTAGGAACAGGCGCACCGAGAGGTGTCCCTCTGCCTGTGGTAAACAGAATAATCTGCGCCCCTGTGGCAGTAAGATTTGTAGTGGAAACAATATCATTTCCCGGACCTGTCAAGAGATTAAGCCCTTTGCTTTTCACCTGTTCACCGTATTCAAGCACGCCTATAATCACAGCATTTCCGCCCTTTTGAATACAGCCGAGGGATTTTTCCTCAAGGGTGGTGATACCGCCCTCGTGATTACCGGGTGACGGATTTTCATAACACTCCTGATTGTGGCTGAAAAAGTAGCTTTTAAAGCCGTTAATCATATTAACAATATCGCCGAAAACCTCTTTATTTTCTGCACGTTTCATCAGCAGGTGCTCTGCCCCGAACATTTCGGGAACTTCTGTAAGTATTGCAGATGCACCTAAAGAGGTCAGCTTATCGGTAAGCCTACCGCAAAGAGCATTTGCAGTTATACCGCTGAAGGCGTCGGAGCCGCCGCATTTGTATCCAACAATCAGCTTATCGGAACCTCAGTCACAAAGGACTGACTGATTTTTTCAAGCCTTTGTGCCGTTTTATTGACACAGCCTACTGTCGGTATAATCCATATCTCATTTCTGATTCCTACTCTGCCGTCAGTTCTTTCAAATCCCTGAAAGGTCTTATCTGTCGGAGTAATGCTGTATTCATTATTCTTTTCAAAGCTATACTCAATAATATCGGAAAGATTGGTTTTTAGGTTATGCTCGTGAATATGGGAGCCTTTTTCGGTATCAGATTTTAGATGACCTATGGGATTTCCGTATTTTATTATATTATCGTTTTCCTTTAAATCCTCTAAAAGCACCTTGTGACCGAAAGGAATATCATCAAGCAGGGTTATGCACTGCTCAGTATACCCCTTTGAGAGATGCTCAAGTGCTATTGCCACATTATCCTTTTCATTGACTTTAAAAAGCTTATTCATCTTCTACAACCTTTTTTACTGCTTCCTTCATACCCAAAGCATTAATATCATCAAAATATTTTTTAACTAAATCATAAAGACCGGAAATCTCCGTTAAGTCAGTGTCCCATAATTTTTTATTTTCAAGAATAGCCTTAACAACATCGTCTGTTTCGTATGCTGATACGAAACAGACACAGACATCATATGAATCCTTTATTTCATATACCTGTCCGTTTCTTTCACCAACAAAACCGTTATAAATTAATCTGCCGTTATAAAAATAAATCAGTGCAGCTAAGCCAAAGCACAAAATTGTAGGAAGCTTTCCTGTAATTTCAACATAATCAAGCAAGGTATAAAGGCATCGTGCCTTGAACTTTGAAACAGAATTAAGTGAAATATCAAGCAGTTTATGGTCAATAAAGGGATTATCAAAGCGGTCAAGAACTGCATCAGCAAAGGAAACAAGCTCATCCTTTGGCATATCAATCGTTACCATAATCTGATCAAGTCCTTTTTTAACATAAGCATTGAAAAGTGAATCCCGCATCATATCACGAACTATATCAAAGCCTGTATGGTATGCGGCAAGGACAGACATTGTATGAGCGCCGTTTAAAATTCTTACCTTACGTGTTCTGTAAGGCTTAATATCGTCGCACCAAATAACATTCAGCCCTGCCTTATGAAGCGGAAAAATTTCAGAAAGTGCTTTGTCCCCCTGAATAATCCAGCTGTTATACGGCTCACAGACTGTAATCAGCTTATCACCATAGCCAATCTCTTCTGTAATTTTATCGTAATCATTCTTTGGAAAGCCTGTAACAATCCTGTCAACAAGGGTAGAACAAAAATTACATTCGTTATTGATATAATTTTTAAAGTCATCACCAAGTGACCAATCATCAGCATATCTTAAGACATATTTTTTTAGGAATGCTCCGTTATCCTCAATAAGCTCAACAGGAAGAACAAGAACACCCTTTTCCCCCTTTTTAAAGCGTTCATACAAAAGGGCGGTTAATTTAGCAGGATATGTAACATTCGGAGCATCTGACTGCGTTTCATTTTTCCTGTAAACGATACCTGCCTCAGTAGTATTAGAAATAATAACCTGCAAGTAAGGAGAAACAGCCCAATCAACAAGGGATTGATAATCAGTAAAGTGATTTATACACCTCGATCCACAGGAAATTCTAT
>CALYNW010000164.1 GCA_945224895.1 uncultured Clostridia bacterium | reverse complement strand
AGTAAGGGCAAATCAGCCAATTTGAACCACGGTTCGAATTGCTCTTCATTGCCTAGCATTATACCGTACCCGAAATTCTGTTAAAGAGTTTCGGGCTTTATTTATATAATTTATATATTATTTGTTGATTATTAGTAGTTTATATGTTATAATTGAACGACTGTAGAATGGAGAATTGTGTATGATTATTCTGGGAATTGACCCCGGATATGCCATTGTGGGCTGGGGAGTTTTGGAATACAAGGCTAATAAATTCAGAGTTTTAGGCTATGGTGCCATTACCACCGAGGCTCATACACCTTTTCCGCTTAGACTTCAGACAATTTATAACGATATGTGCTATATTTTTGAAAAGTATAAGCCTGAGGTTATGAGTATGGAAAAGCTGTTCTATAACAACAATGCAAAAACCGTTATCGACGTTGCACAGGCGAGGGGAGTTATAACTCTTTCGGCGCAGAATTACGGTGTTGATATTTTTGAATATACACCGTTACAGGTCAAGCAGGCGGTTGTCGGCTACGGCAGAGCAGAGAAAAAGCAGGTGCAGGAAATGACAAGGGTTATGCTCGGTCTTGCAAAAATTCCCAAGCCCGATGATACAGCTGACGCATTGGCTATGGCAATCTGTCACGGTCATTGCAGTGGCTCGATTATGGGCGGTTTAAACGGTGTATAAGGTGAGAAATTATGATATATAATTTAAGAGGAACATTAACGGTAGCTGATGTTAATTACATAGTTGTGGAGTGCTCGGGTGTAGGCTTTAAGTGCTTTACAACGCTTAACACGGTTAAGGATTTGGGACGTGTGGGTGATGAGGTAAATGTTTTTACCCATCTTGCAGTAAGAGAGGACACAATGGATTTGTACGGCTTTGCAACTGTTGCAGAGCTTGATGCCTTTAAGCTTCTTATCACCGTTTCGGGTGTAGGACCTAAAGCGGCGGCGGCTGTCCTTTCAGAGCTAACTCCCGATAAGCTTGCTTTGTGTATAGCATCAGGAGATGCAAAGGCAATTACAAGAGCACAGGGAGTAGGTAAAAAAACTGCCGAAAGAATTGTCCTTGAGCTTAAAGACAAAATGGGTGCTATTGCTTCTGAGAACGTATCACAGTCTGTGATAAATGCCTCATCGGCTGTGGCTGATAACGAAACTGCCGAGGCTGTGGCGGCACTTGTGGCTCTTGGATATTCGCAGTCGGATGCGTCAATGGTTGTGGGCGCAATGGATAAGTCATTGTCGGTTGATGAAATGATAAGACAGGGACTGAAACAGCTTGCTAAAAATCTTTAGGAGGTAGACTATGCAGGAAACTGAAATGGATTTTGAAAACAGAATAGTTACCTCTGATTTTACTCCCGAGGATAACGATATTGAAAATTCACTCAGACCTAAGGTTCTTGACGATTATATCGGTCAGGAAAAGGTTAAGGAAAATCTTTCCGTATATATCAAGGCGGCAAAGGGCAGAGGAGAAGCACTTGATCACGTGCTCCTTTACGGACCTCCGGGTCTCGGAAAAACTACCCTTGCAGGAATTATCGCAAATGAAATGGGCGTTAATATCCGTATCACAAGCGGTCCTGCAATAGAAAAGCAGGGAGATTTGGCGGCACTTCTTACTAATCTTCAGGAGGGTGATGTTCTCTTTATTGATGAAATTCACCGCCATAACAGACAGGTGGAGGATGTGCTGTATCCTGCAATGGAGGACGGTGCTCTTGACATAATTATAGGCAAGGGACCGTCTGCAAGGTCAATAAGGCTTGACCTACCGCATTTTACACTTATCGGTGCAACAACAAGAGCAGGTCAGCTTTCGGCACCGCTCAGAGATAGATTCGGCGTAATTTTCAGACTTGAGATGTACACTCCTAAGGAGCTTGCGTCAATAGTAAAAAGAAGTGCCGGAATACTTGAAATTTCTGTTGACGAGGACGGTGCAACGGAAATTGCCTCCCGTTCAAGAGGAACTCCACGTATTGCCAACAGACTGCTTAAAAGAAGCCGTGACTTTGCACAGGTAAGGTACGATGGTGTTATCAGTAGAGAGGCGGCAGTTGATGCTCTTTCAAGAATGGAAATTGACGAGCTTGGACTTGATAATATCGACAGAGTTCTTCTTAAAACTATGATAAAAAATTATAACGGCGGTCCTGTTGGACTTGAAACCATTGCCGCCGCAATCGGTGAGGAATCAGTTACTATTGAGGATGTTTATGAGCCGTATCTTATGCAGATAGGCTTTTTGTCCAGAACTCCCCGAGGCAGATGTGCAACGGCACTTGCGTATAAGCACTTGGGAATTGAGCAGGACGGACAGCAGTCACTTTTGTAATTTTATTTTGAAAGGTTTGTTTTTATGGGCAGATTGTTCGGAACAGACGGTGTAAGAGGAGTAGCAAACGAGGATTTAACATCTGAGCTTGCATTAAAAATAGGCAGAGCAGCTGCAATGGTGCTTTTAAAGGAGAGCAAATCGGCGAAGCCTACGGTTCTTATAGGACGTGACACGAGAGCATCAGGCGATATGCTTGAGGCGGCACTTACCGCAGGTCTTTGTTCGGTGGGGTGCAATGTGCTTTCAGTCGGAATAGTGCCTACCCCTGCCGTAGCTTTTCTTGTTGAAAAGTACGGCTGTGAGGCAGGCGTTATGATTTCGGCATCTCATAATCCCTGTGAATATAACGGCATTAAAATTTTTCAGGGTACAGGCTATAAGCTTGACGATGCTATTGAAAATGAAATTGAGGATATTGTGCTGAACAACAGCGAGGACATACCTGTTGTGACAGGTGGTAGCGTGGGTAACAGAATGTTTTGCAAAACTGCCGTTAAGGATTATGTAAACCATATAGTTTCAACCGCAAGCGTCAGATTTGACGGCATATCAATAGCTGTTGACTGTGCAAACGGCAGTGCATCAGTTTGTGCAAAGGAGATATTTACATCTTTAGGTGCAAAATGCTTAATGCTTTCAGATACGCCTGACGGCACTAATATTAACGATAACTGCGGTTCAACTCATCCGCAGGAGCTTATGGAATTTGTAAAAAGCTCAGCATCCGTTGATTTGGGAATTGCCTTTGACGGCGACGCAGACAGAGTTATTGCAGTGGACGAAAACGGTAATATCGTTGACGGCGATAAGATAATCGCAATTTGCTCAAAGCGAATGAAGGAGGAGGGTACTCTTGCTAAAAACACTGTTGTTGTAACGGTAATGAGCAATATGGGCTTTTTCAAATTCTGCGACGAAAATGATATTAAATGCGTAAAAACTGCCGTAGGTGACAGATACGTTCTTGAAAGAATGTTAAAGGACGGCTGTAATATCGGCGGAGAGCAAAGCGGTCACGTAATTTTTCACGATTTTGCCGCCACAGGTGATGGTGAATTAACTGCCGTTCAGCTTATTGAAACTGTAGTAAAAGCGAATAAAACTCTTTCTCAGCTTGCGGAGGTTATGACGGTTTATCCGCAGGTATTGATAAATGTTAAGGTAACTAACGAGGGCAAGCAGAAATATAACAACGACGAATATATTATTTCAGCCGTACAGCAGGCTGAAATGGAGCTTCACGGCGACGGCAGAGTGCTTGTCCGTGTCAGCGGTACGGAGCCTTTAATTAGGGTAATGCTTGAGGGCAGTTATTTAGAGCAGATTACCGCCTTAGGCAATGACATTGCAGAGGTTGTACG
>CALYNW010000163.1 GCA_945224895.1 uncultured Clostridia bacterium | reverse complement strand
TAGAAACCGAAAATGAGAAAGCGTACATAGAGGTCAAGGGTGTTACGCTTGAAGATAACGGCATTGCCCGTTTCCCCGACGCCCCTACCGAAAGAGGTAAAAAGCATTTGTCAGAGCTGATAAATGCAAAAAGTCAAGGATACAGGGCGGCTGTTGTATTCGTAATTCAAATGAAGGGCTGTCATCTTTTTGAGCCGAATTACGTAACCGACAAGCCCTTTGCCGAGGAGCTTAAAAGAGCCTATGAAAACGGTGTTGAAATTATCGCAGTTGACTGCAGGGTTCAGCCTGACGGTATGACTATTGATAAAAAAATTGAGGTACGATTATGAAAAAATTGATTTGTATTATCCTTTCACTGCTTATCTGTATTTGCTTTGTTTCCTGTTCTAACAGTAATGATACACAGGAGGAAAATACAAATGAGTCGGTTGTGTCTGAAATCCCAACTACAGAAAAGGAAACCACTACGGAAAGAGTAACAAGCACCACCTCACCTGCAAAAAAGGATAAGGAAAAGGCAGATAAGCTCAGCAAGGCTGTCACCGATTGTATTTCAACTGAGGGTAAGGCTAATTGCGATAATTACGGTGGATTTGAATTCAAGGCTAAAAACCTCGACACAGCCCAAATGTATTCAATGGAGCAAAGCGACGAATTAGCTGAAAAAGCAGAGAAAAACGCAAAAGCCTTTGTTGATACAATTAAGGAATTTTATCCTGACAAGATTACATACGAGGGTACAGACGCTTCTCAATTCGGCAATAGCGATAACGGTATTGACAGCGTTACATACGTGATTACGTATACAAACACTCAAAATCAGGAGCTTCAAATCAGAGCTGACTCCACAGGTGAAATTTATTATGTATCCTGCTCATTTACGTGGTGATTGACAAATTGCAATTACAAGAGTAAAATACATTAAAATCATTAATTAACCACAGTATATAGAGGCGAAAATTATGTTGACATTAGACAGAGTATATCTTGCAAAAAGAGTTCTTTCACAGGTTGTCAGAGAAACCGATATGATTCGTGCAAGAAACATATGCCCAAGCTCAGAGGTTTATCTTAAAACTGAAAATCTTCAGGTGACAGGCTCCTTTAAGGTAAGAGGCTCTTATTTCAAAATCAGCCAGCTTTCTGAGGAAGAAAAGAAAAACGGCGTAATTGCCTGCTCGGCAGGAAATCACGCTCAGGGTGTTGCTCTTGCGGCAACAAAAAACGGTATTAAATCACTTATATGTCTTCCTGACGGTGCACCCATAAGCAAGGTTGAGGCAACAAAGCGTTACGGTGCAGATATATGTCTTGTCAAGGGCGTATATGACGACGCATATAAGAAGGCTATTGAGCTTCAAAGGGAAAAGGGATATACATTTATTCATCCCTTTAATGACCCTGATGTTATTGCAGGTCAGGGTACTATCGGTCTTGAAATTCTTGAGCAGCTTCCCGACGCAGATGCAGTAGTTGTACCTATCGGAGGCGGCGGACTTATTGCAGGCGTTGCCTTTACGATTAAGCAGATTAATCCTAACTGCAAGGTTTACGGTGTTCAGGCAGCAGGTGCTCCGTCAATGAAAAATGCCATTGATGACGGAGAAATCGAAACGCTTGAAAAAGTACAGACAATCGCAGACGGTATTGCAGTTAAAACTCCCGGTGACCTCACCTATGAAATGGTGCATAAATATGTTGACGGTATCGTTACTGTATCAGACGATGAAATCGCTCTTGCAATTTTAACTCTTATGGAACAGCAAAAGCTTGTTGCAGAGGGTGCAGGTGCAGTTCCCGTAGCCGCAGTTATGAACGGAAAAATTCCCGATATTAACGGCAAAAAGGTTTGCTGTCTTGTTTCGGGCGGAAATATTGACGTAACAATTCTTTCAAGAGTTATTGAGAGAGGACTTAAAATGGGCGGAAGAACTGCCAATATTACTATCGCTCTTTCAGACAGACCGGGACAGCTTGCAGGCGTCAGCGAGGTTATTGCAAGTCACGGTGCAAATGTTGTTTCCGTTAATTATGACAGCACCGACCTTGATATGAATATAACCGACTGCTATCTGAAAATCGGCGTTGAAACAAGAGATTATCAGCATATTGTACAGATTAAAACAGCATTAAGAGAAGCAGGCTTTGAGGTTTGCGACTAAATTAATTCTACAACTAAAGGAGATTTTACTATGGAATATATAGCAACTAACAATGCACCAAACGCAATCGGTCCTTACTCACAGGCAGTTAAAGCAAACGGCTTGCTTTTCACCTCGGGACAAATCGCAATCAATCCTAAAACAAATACTGTTGAGGCAGTTACCATTGAGGAGCAGACTACTCAGGTTTGCGAAAACCTTAAGGCAGTTGTTGAAGCCGCAGGCACATCAATGGATAAGGTTGTTAAAACAGTGTGCTTCCTTGCGGATATAAATGATTTTGCAAAATTCAACGAGATTTACGGAACATATTTTACCTCTAAGCCTGCACGCTCCTGCGTGGCAGTAAAGGATTTGCCTAAGGGTGTTCTCTGTGAGGTGGAGCTTATCGCCGAGCTGTAAGCTAAACTAAATCCAAAAAAATTAACGACGTGGAAGACCTAATCTTCTACGTCGTTTTTGTTTACTCTGCTATCTTCCAGCCTGCCGAAATAATGCCTTCGTCCTTTCCGATATGGACAAGCAGACTTTCTATAATATCATTATTCTTTTTAGGTGTTGTAACATAAGCACGAATTTTTATATTTTTATCGTCTGTTTCATTGCTTTCAAGAGTATGGAGCAAAACACCGTTTTTATCCCTAATAGTTTTTACGAGATGTGAACGAATATCGATTTCACTGCTTTCGGTACAAACTATGCTAATCTTATATGTGCATTCGCTCTTGTCCTCTTTTTCCTTATTGTAATGATTTCTCTGATTTACATAAGCAGAAAGAGGGTGAAGAACAAGGTGAAGAAAAACTATGGCAACCGCCACGATTACCGAAAACCAAATATTCGGCAATGTACAAAGCACACCTACGGCGGCAGTGGTCCAAATCGTTGCGGCAGTTGAAAGACCTCTGATATTTATTCCGTCACGGATAATAAGACCTGCACCAAGGAAGCCGATACCGCTTACAACCTGCGCCGCCACACGGGTAACGTCTACGTTATCCCCTGCCGCAATGTATGAAAAAGCTGAATAAGCAAAGGCTCCCACGCAGACAATAACATTAGTAAGAATACCTGCCTGATGTCTGGTCCACTGCCTTTCAAGTCCAACAATAAAGCCTAAAGCTATCGCAATGGCAAGTCTTATTGTAAAGCCGACAACAGTTGTCAGGTCTAAAATTTCATACATTTAATTATTCAGCCCCTTCTACTGATTTCATTTTAAGATAAGCATTGATAAAGCCGTCAAGGTCGCCATCCATTACAGCGGTAATATTGCCCATTTCAAAGCCTGTTCTGTGGTCCTTAACCATAGTATAAGGCATAAATACGTATGACCTTATCTGACTGCCCCATGCAATTTCCTTTTGGTCGCCCTTGATATCGTCAATCTTTTCAAGATTTTCTCTTTCCTTGATTTCGACAAGCTTGGACTTGAGCATACGCATAGCAACCTCTCTGTTCTGATGCTGGCTTCGCTCAATCTGGCAGCTGTCTCTTATACACATCTCCGCGCCCACGAGGCTAGGCATGATCTCGTATGCCG
>CALYNW010000162.1 GCA_945224895.1 uncultured Clostridia bacterium | reverse complement strand
ATTTTATACTTGAAAGGTAGAATAATATATGCTAAAATAACAAAGTTAAATATGAATTGTGAAGATATAAAGGAGTGGCACAAATGAGCGGACATAATAAATGGAGCACAATCAAGAGAAAAAAGGGTGCTAATGATGCAGCACGTGCAAAGGTATTTACAAAAATCGGCAGAGAGCTTGCCGTTGCAGTTAAAAACGGCGGTCCGGACCCTAACAACAATGCAAAGCTACGTGACGTTATCGCAAAGGCAAAGCAAAACAATGTTCCCAATGACAACATTGACAGGATGTTAAAAAAAGCCGCAGGTGATACTGACGGTGCAAGCTTTGAGGAAATCGTATATGAGGGCTACGGTCCATCAGGCGTTGCAGTAGTAGTTGAGGCTCTGACAGATAACAGAAACAGAACAGCGTCAGAGGTTCGCCACTATTTTGACAAGGCAGGCGGAAATATGGGTACTCCCGGCTCAGTAACCTTTATGTTTGGCAGAGAGGGCGTTATCATTATTGAAAAAGAGGATGTTGACGCAGATGCTCTTATGATGGATGCACTTGAGGCAGGCGCAACAGATTTTCTTACAGATGACGAGGATATTTACGAAATCAGAACCGAGGCAAATGATGTAGGTGCAATCCGTGATGACCTTGAAGCAAAGGGCTACAAGATTGTTTCCTCTGAGCCTGCATACATTCCACAGACATATACACGTCTTGAAAATGAGGACGATATGAAGGCTATGGCAAAGATGATTGAAATGTTTGAGGAAAACGACGACGTTCAGGAAATTTGGCACAACTGGGAAAACGAGGATGAATACGAGGGCTAAGCCTCATAAAACAAAATTAAACCACAGGACTTCTTTTTTTGAAATCCTGTGGCTTTTATTTTTTAGTAATTTTCCGCTTTAAGCTTAAAGTAAGCTTTAGGATGCTTACATACAGGGCACATATTCGGCACTTCCTTGCCTATAACTATATGACCGCAGTTTGAGCAAATCCAAATTTTTTCTTCGTCACGGCTGAAAACAAGACCGCCCTCAACATTTTCAAGAAGCTTTAAAAATCTTTTTTCGTGCTCCGCCTCAATTTTAGCCACCTCGTCAAAGAGAAATGCGATATGCTCAAAGCCCTCCTCCCTTGCCTCCTTGGCAAAGGTCGGATACATATTTGTCCACTCGTAATTTTCACCCTTTGAGGCGTCCTTCAAATTTGTTGCGGTATCCTTAATTTCACCGCCGTTTAAAAGCTTAAACCATATTTCTGCGTGTTCACGTTCGTTTTTTGCAGTTTCCTTGAAAATCTGAGAAATCTGAACAAAGCCGTCCTTTTCCGCCTTATCGGCAAAATAGGTATACTTATTTCTTGCCTGACTTTCTCCTGCAAATGCCGCTATAAGATTAGCTTGTGTCTTTGTACCTTGTAATTCTTTCAAAAAGGCTCACTCCTATAAATTAAATTCCAAGCCTTTTTATTTTTGACACAATTTCCACAAATATACACCATACTGCCTGAAAAGCAACAACACTTACTGCGCTTAACTGAGCATAGCCGCCCACAGCGCCTAACAGTGCAACAACTCCAAAGCCTATTGCACAGCCGAATGAAATTAAGACAGAAAGAATTTTTCTCGTTTCCTGCAAGTTTTCGGCGGCGCTCATTGCAGATACAAAGCCAAGCGCCGAGCCGTTATGCACCACATATGCAGGCGATTTCTCCACGTGCATATCCGAATACTTTTCAAATGCTCTGCCGTTTGAGGAATTCATTACTCTAACATATCCCTCAGGTAATGAGAAAAGCTCTGCAATACTTTCATCGTTTATAAATGGGTCAGCGCTTTTAACAAGTATTGTCATACCGCTTTTTTCAAGCCTTTTAAGTGATTTCTTCAGCTGTGGGTCTGCATTATAAGACACAACAAACATTGCCATAAGCTTTCCTGTAACGGCAAGATAAAGAATTTTCCTGCCCTTTCTTGTGTATCTCTGCTCATATTCCTCTCTGGGAACCTTTACTCCGTGGCGGATAAGCATTTCTCTTGTACCCACAAGAATTTTCTTTCTGTAAATCCATGCAGACGTACCCATTTTATCCTCATAAACTATTCCGTCAACCTCGGGAAGAATAGTCTGCTTGCCGATTATTACATCATCAAAAACAGATGCAAGGGGGCTTTTTGTATTAATTATAACTGCCGCAGTTTTTAAAATAACATCGTCGGCTTTGGCACCGTTAAAGGTTTTAATGCCGTGAATTTCACAGCTTCTTGGACCGAAAAGATCCTGTGCCTCAATAACTATTGCGTTTGTATCATCAACTATTGACGCACCCTCAAAGCCGTTTATCATTGCTCCGCTTCTGCTGAGCTGTTTTGATAAGCCCAAAAGGACACTGTTGACATTATATCCCGCTATGCAGGGAACAGAAATACACATAGCACACACTGCTATATTCAGTCCGATATGCCAGCTTTTATGAACGAATGTAAATATTCCGAATAAGGCTAAGCTCATCACAAGCATAACAGAGCCTATTGTTTTTGCAATAAAATCGGCAGGATCACTGCTACCTGCAATATCAAGAAATTTCGTAGGCTCATCTGTTTTTATACTTGTCTTAAGATTTGTTTCTCCTGTTAAGAGTCCTCGGCTTATTATTGCGGCGTCAACCTGATTTATAATAGTTTCCACTGAATACATTTCCTTGCGATTCACCAAGAAATTGAAGTTTGTAATTATCCTTGTAAGCATGGTGTATTTTCCTACGCCGCTAATTAAGAAAGCAAAGGCAATGGCAAAGGGATACGGTGTTCCGTCATCAATCATCAAATCACCGTCGGCAAGAAGCAAAACCGTATGTATAAAAACAACTGTTGCAGAAACAATTATAGGAAAATCACTGTTTATACCGCCCTTGAATTTCAGCCCGTGCACAAAGGTACGACAGTTGAAAAGAATAACCGCAAAATATACTGCAAGGACAGTTACCATATACGGTACGCTGTCAAGAAGAACAGACGGCAGATAAGAGCTGTCCTTAAAAATTGTCAGCAATCCCAGCAATACAGTCAACACGGCTGTAATAATAATTACTGTTTTTTCCGATTTTCTTGCTCCTTCGAGCCTTGAAATAAAATTACCCTTTTTGTCCTCGTTGTGATATTCGTCCTTAATTACCGTGTCCTTTGATGAGGCGTCAATATCATCAGGACTGAAAAGGCGGAATTTATTTACCTTATCCTTACGCCTTTCCTGAAGCTGCTTTTCGGCAAGCTCTTCGTCGATTTTTGAAATTTCTTCGGTAGAATCCTCAAAGCCGTCAAGAACAATCTGATAGCCCTCTTCAATATCGTCAGATACCTTTTCCTGTGCAGTGTCGGAATTTGAAAGGCTTATTTTTGTCTTTTCAAGCTCCTCCACAGCCACAATAGTGGGTATTTCCTCCAAATCAAGAGTTTTGTCAAACTTAGATTTGCTTTTTATCGTGGCAGATTTTTCAATAATATCGGGCGGTGTTTTTGAATAAAGAGGCTCATAAGCATTTGCACTGTCAAAAAAGCTTTTCTTTTTCGGCAAATCCTTAACACTGCTGATTACCTCTGTTTTTCCGCCTACGGGAACAACCCTTGTTTTTGACGAAGCAGGGGCTTTCTTCTGTGCTTGGCTTAGTCCTTCCTTATCGACTACTGCTGTTATCTGAGATGTGTAAGCCGATGAGTTTTCCTATTTTTTATATT
>CALYNW010000161.1 GCA_945224895.1 uncultured Clostridia bacterium | reverse complement strand
ATCGCCTTTTCAAAACAGCTAAGCAGGCTGTTATGAAGAGCGGTCAGTATGCTTACATCGGCAGAAAGCAGAAGAAAAGAGACTTCAGAAGACTTTGGATTACACGTATTTCTGCTGCTTGCAAGGCAAACGGAACAAATTATTCAACCTTTATGAACGGTCTTAAGAAGGCAGGTATCGACCTTAACAGAAAGATGCTTTCAGAAATCGCTATTTCAGACCCAACTGCTTTCACAACTCTTGTTGAGACTGCAAAGGCTGCATTATAATTTATATATAAATCTCGAAATCAAAACGGTTTCGGGATTTTTTATTTTTTATATAGCATTTTAAAAACACTTGTGCTACAATGATAAAAAATCTGACGAGGTAATTTCTATGAATTATAAGGAAAAGTATAATGAGTGGCTTTCCTTTGCCGATGAGTATACAAGAGCAGAGCTTCTTTCAATTACAGACGAAAAGGAAATTGAGGATAGATTTTATAAGGATTTGGCTTTCGGTACAGGCGGACTCAGAGGTATTATGGGTGCAGGCTCAAACCGTATGAACAGATATACTGTGGGTAAGGCTACACTTGGTCTTGCAAGATATCTGAAAAGCAAAAACAACGGAGAAATTTCAGTCGCACTTGCCTATGATACAAGGAATAATTCGCAGTATTTTGCTAAAACTGCAGCAGGAATTTTCGCATCACAGGGTATCAGGGTTTATATTTATGAAACGGTAGTTCCTGTTCCTGTGCTTTCCTTTACAACTCATTATCTCGGATGTACCGCAGGTGTAATGATTACTGCGTCACATAATCCAAAGGAATATAACGGCTATAAGGTATATGACAGTAAGGGTTGTCAGTTTTGTACCGAGGACGCAAAAAATGCCATAGGCTTTATTAATGATATTACAGATTATTCTTCAATACCCTTTACCGATAACAGTGAGCTTATTACATATATCGGTGAAAAGGAGCTTTCCGCATTTCTTGCTGAGGTGAAAAAGCAGTCCCTTTACGAAGAAAACAGCGACCTCAAAATAGTTTATACACCTTTGCACGGTACGGGAAATATTCCTGTCAGAAGAATGCTTCAGGGACTTGATGTAACCGTAGTTAAGGAGCAGGAGCTTCCCGACGGTAACTTTTCAACTGTCCGTTCACCTAATCCCGAGGAAAAGGACGCCCTTACAATAGCTATTGAAAAAGCAAAGGAAATCGGAGCAGACCTTGTTTTGGGAACAGACCCCGACTGTGACAGAGTCGGCATTGCCGTTAAAGACGGTGACGAATATAAATTATTTACGGGAAATCAGACAGGAGCCTTGCTTGTTAAATTCGTTCTGACTATGAAAAAGGCTCAGCTTAATTCAAAATCAACTCTTGTAAAAACTATCGTTACATCTGATTTGGGTGCAAATATCGGCAGAAGCTTCGGGCTGAATATTGAAGAAACTCTTACAGGCTTTAAGTATATCGGCGATAAAATCAATAGCTACGAGAAAACAGGGGAGAGAGAATTTGTTATCGGATATGAGGAGTCCTACGGCTATCTTGTAGGAACCCACGCAAGAGATAAGGACGCAGTTGTTTCTTCAATGCTTATTTGTCAAATGGCGGCATGGTATAAAAATCAGGGCAAAACCCTTGTTGACGGACTTGATGAAATATATGATGAGTACGGCTATTTCCTTGATTACCTTGATTCATTTGTGCTTAAGGGTAAGGACGGAGCAGAAAAAATACAAAGCCTTATGACATATTTCAGAGAACAGGGCTTGAACCTTTTTGACGAAATTAAAGAGGTTATAGATTTTTCAACAGGCATCAGAGATTTGCCGAAGGAAAATGTGCTTAAATTCGTATTCAATGACGGTTCATGGATGGCAGTAAGACCGTCAGGCACAGAGCCGAAAATAAAGGTGTATTACTCAATAGTTGACCCGTCAAAGGATAATGCTTCTAAAAGACTTGACAGCATAAGAAAAGAAATCAAAGAAATTATATTAGCTTAAGGGAGAAAAATATGAACAAGGTTCAAAGCTACGTTGAAGCTATTTTACAGCCAAAGCTTCAGGGTGACGGCGGTTGGGTAGAATTTGTATCTCTTGAGGGAAATAAGCTTACCCTTGTTTTCAGAGGCGAATGTTCAAAATGTCTTATTCTTCACCGCTGTACCGAATGGATAGAGGAGCAGATAAAAAGAGATTTGAATAAAAGCGTTAAGGTTACTGCAATTCGCAAAAAGCCTTATTTTCAGGACGTATAAGGAGGAAAAGCTATGGCACATATTAAAGTAGTCAGACGTTCTATGCGCCCCGAGGAATGGACAGATTTGCGCTTCGGCTGGCTGAAAAGATATATTTACAGCAGTAAGTGGGAAATTAAAAATCTTATGATAAGAGACGCCAGACAGGTGTCTGAAATGGAGTTTGAGTATTACAGCGAGGATTACAGAACTCTTAATAAGGGTGATATGTACTTTACTCCCGACGGTACTGCTTTTATTAAGGCGGACGTTGATATTCCAAATGAGCTTCAGGGTAAGGAGCTTTGGTTTTCTCTTAAAACTGCCGCTGAAATCTGCGTAAAGGTAAACGGAAAATATGTCGGCGGTGTTGATCCAAACAGAGAAAGAATGCTTCTATCTCCCTATGTAAACGATAAAGAAACCCTGCATTTTGAAATGATGGGATATAACCGTTCAAAGCCTGATGATGAAAGAAATCCCGAGTCACTTTCAGTAAGAGGCTGTCGTCAGATTTTTGAGGGCGCATACATATGCACGGTAAATCATAAGGTGCAGGACCTTGTGTGGGATTTTGAGCTTCTTCTCGATATCGCAAAAAGCGACCTGTTTAACGAGGATTACAGAGCATTTCTTAACAGAGAGCTTAACAATGCAATGAATCTTATTGATTTTGACAATGATGAGCTGACAGGTGTTGAGGAATGTCAGAAATATCTTAATGAGGTTGTTTTTGCAAATGATAATTATAAAGGCAACGGTGATGTTGCTCTTATTGCTCATTCTCACCTTGATATTGCTTATTACTGGAGAAGAATTCACGCAGTACAGAAAAATTTGCGTACAGTTCTTATTCAGCTCCGTTTGATGGATAAATATTCTGATTTCAAATATACCCACACTCAGCCGTATGTTTATGAAACCTTGGAGAAATATTATCCCGATGTTTTTGAGGAGCTGAAGGAAAAGGTTGCAAAGGGTCAGTTTGAGCCTGTAGGTGCAATGTATGTAGAGCCTGATTGTAACGTCCCATCAGCAGAATCTCTTATTCGTCAGTGTCTTTACGGTCAACAGACCTATGAGAGAATGTTCGGCAAGAGAGTAAATAATGCCTGGCTTCCCGACGTTTTCGGCAATAGCTGGATTTTACCTCAGATTCTTAAAAAAAGCGGCGTTGATTATTTTGTTTCAAACAAAATGTCAACCTGGAATGATACAAACAGATTTCCTCATAATAATTTCATTTGGAAGGGTATTGACGGCTCAACCGTTCTTGCCTGTGTTCCGCCTACTCACTTTATTACTTGGAATATGCCCTCACAGATTCAGGAAAACTGGGAGGCTTATATCGACAAGGATAAGGGCGGTCAGACAATGAATATGTTTGGCTACGGCGACGGCGGTTCAGGCTGTACCGAGGAAATGATAGAGCTTATGCAACGCTTTGATAAGCTTTCAATTATTCATAAATGTGAGCTTATGTGCGGAGCTGAATTCCTTGAAAAA
>CALYNW010000160.1 GCA_945224895.1 uncultured Clostridia bacterium | reverse complement strand
ATACATTAATTCTATGTTATTAGTCCCCGAAATCGGCGGATTGTGCTTAACCGACGGTCTCGGAAACGGCTGGATAAGATAATTTAATCATATAGTAAAGGTAGGAGAGAATTTGAAATGAAAAACAAGCATAACGTAAATCCCCTATTACACGCATTATTGCCTGTAATTATTGTAATAGCATACATATTAATCGGTTTTTTATTTGACTCGGGCTGGGCAATCGGCTGGATATTATTCCTCTTAATTCCCATTGTTGAAACCTTAGTCAATGCAATAAATACAAAAAATCCGTCTCATTTTGCATATCCCGTTTTAGTAACCGCAATCTTTTTGTTTACGGGTATGATGTGGGGCTGGTGGCATCCTATGTGGGTGGTGTTTGTAACAATTCCTGCATATTACGCAATATGTGACGCTGTAAAGAAATCAAAGCCTCAGCAGCAGGCTGAATATCAGCAGGCAACTTCAGAGGC
Source organism: uncultured Clostridia bacterium (assembly GCA_945224895.1). Taxonomy (GTDB): domain Bacteria; phylum Bacillota; class Clostridia; order Oscillospirales; family Acutalibacteraceae; genus Eubacterium_R. The sequence continues at coordinate 3,279 of CALYNW010000160.1, read as the reverse complement.
TAAACAAACAAATCAGCAGGGCATATATTATCAGCCGCCTGTGGAGGCATCTCAGGAGCAGCCTAAAAATAATGCGACGGCTATAATCATCACGGCAATTATATGTGCTGCTGTTGTTGCGGTAATAGCCATTATTTGTACATTTGCTTGGTTAAGCGGTGGCAGCATCAATGTTCACGGGATTTTTGATGATGATACCCAAAGCACTGAAAGCTATGTTGAGGGACCTTATAATGTTAGTACAGAGGGAATTGGTATTATCGATATTGAATGGGTTAACGGTAATGTTGATGTTCAGTATTATGACGGTGATACAATTTATATTGAGGAGTCGTCAAAAAGCGATAAGCACCCAATGACCTATAAGGTTGATAACAAAACCCTTTATATTGACGAATACGCCGACAATATTTCAACCGCCCTTTCAGGCAGATTGAAAAAGGATTTAACCGTAAAAATACCCAATGGATTTAAAACAGATGTGATTAATATTGATGTTGTATCTGCTGAGGTAACCGCTTCAAGCATTGATACTCTTGGATTTGGGTTAAATTCAGTCAGCGGTAATTCTCATATTTCCTTTGTGTCGCAACCACAGGAGATTGAAACAGATACTGTCAGCGGTAATATTCAGCTTGTTCTTCCCGAGGATATTTCAGGATATTCAATATCAAATGAAAGCGTTTCCGGTTCAATTAATACAAACGATTTCGGCAATACCCTCTACTACGGTGACGGATATACACGAATTGAGCATGACGCAGTAAGCGGTAATTTAACTCTTGAAAAAGCAGAATAACAAATATTTTAAATAAGGTGTGATAATTGTGGATAAAAAAATTTGTCAAAGCTGTGGTATGCCTATAACCTCTGATGAACAGTTAGGAACAAATAAAGACGGTAGCATTAACAATGATTATTGTAAATACTGCTATGAAAACGGTGAATTTATTGATAAGGTATCAATGGAGGAGTATATTGATATGTGCTCACAGTACGGAGCACAGGCAGGTATGACTAATGACGAAATGCGAAAGCATTGCACCGAGCTGTTTCCTACTCTTAAGCGCTGGAACCGATAATAGAAAAATGCCCTTAGTCTTTTATGGCTTTGGGCATTTACTGTTACATATAGTTTATTGAATTATTGTTGATATAGGTATTTGTTTGTGATAGAATTTAATTGATAAAATTATAGAGGGGGATACTATGATTTACACAAATTGGATGTCATATATTAAGGATGACGTAAAGCTTACGAGTCTTGTTATTCCGGGTGCTCATAATGCCGGTAGCTACGGTATGAGTAAAATGGCAGAATGTCAAAAGGATAATCTTTTTGTTCAGTTTGAGCATGGTATCAGACAGTTTTGTCTTCGCCTTAATACAGACAGAAAAGGCAATATTGTTTTGGCACACGGAATTACAAAGGGAGATTTGTTTGAAAATGCTCTTAAGGATATAAAAAAAGCGTTGGAGATGTATCCTGATGAGTTTATCCTCTTTGATGTCAGAGAATATTATCCTCAGAAATTCGGACCTGTAACCCTTACATACAAGGCTGATAAGGATAAGGTTGACAGTCTGCTTAAAAAATATTTAGATCCTGAAAATAATGCTTTTTATGATTTTGAGCATATCAGCGATGTTACTGTGGGCGATATCAGAAAAAGCGGAAAAAGATTTATCCTTATTAATGAAAACGAGGATTACAAATTCAGCAAAAGCTGTGAGCAGATTTTACCTTGGGAAAAGGATGTAAACGGTGCCAAGGCTGAAAGATTCGCAAATGAAACATTGCGCTTTTTTGATGATTACAAGACAGACGGTCTTTACTGGTTTCAGACTCAGCAGACTCCTAATCTCGGTACTGAAATAGGAGTTACAAATCCCAAAAGGCTTGATGATGATTTGATAAATTATTTCCATATTATGATTGACGGTATCGCCTCTACTCCACGGTATCTTGAAAGAGCAAATATAATCGCAGGTGACTTTATGACACGTGATTATTCAAAGTGCAGGCAGATACTTAAGCTGAATTTACTTAAAGGAAACGTCAAGCCCGAGCTTGAAAAAGAGTATGAAAAAGGGTTGGTATAAAAATGAAGCTTACTGTTTTAGGAAAATACGGACCCTACGGCAAAGCAGGAAACGGCTGTTCAAGCAGTTATCTTGTTGAAAATGAAAACGATTTTCTTGTTCTTGATATGGGATGCGGTACTCTTTCAAGGCTCTGCAATGCAGTTGATATAAGAAAGGTTAAGCACATTTTTATATCCCATCTGCATTATGACCATACAAGTGATTTGCTTGTGTTCAGATATTTGCTGGAGGAATTATCTCATACCGTTAATATTTACACTCATTATGAGGAGTCCCAGTGGTATAAAATTCTCTTTGAGCATCCTAATTTCAATGTTATCAATATAGACGAAAATACGGATATTGATATAGGCTCAATGAGACTTAGCTTTTTACCTATGAAGCATACGGTTACTGATTATGCAGTCATTATTAAGGGTGACAAAACCATTTGCTATACAGGTGACACTCTGTTTAATGACAATGTTCTGAAATGCTTTGAGGAAAGCGACCTTGTGCTTGCCGATTGCAGTAAGCCAAGGGGATTTCTCGGACCTCATATGAATATTGAGGATGCCGTTAATCTTTCAAAAAAGTATCCTCAGGTAAAAATAATAGCAACACATCAGTCAGCAGATTACAATCCGAAAAACGATTTAGAAGGAACAGGAATTATCAGTGCCGAGGAAGGGACAACATATACGATTTAAGGAGATAAAAATGAAGCATTACGACAGTCTTATTATAGGTCACATCACTAAGGATTTTAATATTGACCATTTGAAAAATTTAAATGAAATCTGCGGAGGTGCCGTTCTGTTTTCATCGGCGTCTGCCTTTGCTTTAGGTCACAAAACAGGTGCCGTTACAAAGCTTGCCGAAAGTGATAAGGACAGGCTTGACAGCTTTACAATTAATAAAGAAGATGTTTACTGTTCCTTTTGCAGTGACTCAACAACAATGAGAAACGAGTATTTTACTGCGGACAAGGAAAAAAGAAACAGTACCTGTCTTTCCTGTGCGGAGCCGTTCACTATTGATGACCTGCCAAGCGTTGAAGCAAAAATTTATCATTTTGCAGGGCTCCTTTACGGTGAGTTTCCAAACGAAATGATTATTGAATGTTCAAAAAAGGGTGATGTTGCACTTGATGTTCAGGCTTGCCTGCGACACGCTGATATGAGCAATGGCTCA
>CALYNW010000159.1 GCA_945224895.1 uncultured Clostridia bacterium | reverse complement strand
TATTTGACTGCTGCAGTCGTCCTTCGCTATCATGCCTAGTCTCGTGTGGTCGGTGATGTGTATAAGAGACAGAAGGGGACAGTCAAAAGGAGCCTTTTTACCTGTGATAACGTCACCGCAGCTACATCCGTTTTTAATGCTGTCCTCAAATAATTCTCTGCTCCCTGCGTCATAATTCAGATATTCGTCACGGAGAACAAGACCTGAATTTTCGATTTTTCCTATACCTCTCCAGTAGGCATCATAAGGCATAAAATATTTATTTACAAGCTCCTGAGCCTTTTTGTTCGGACTGTCGGCAACTGCCGATTTATAAAGGTTTAAAACCCTGCCCTGACCCTGTAGCTTGACAAGGGAATAGATTGACGCTAAAAGCTCCTCTCCCTTAAAGCCGCTGACCACAAAGGGTAGATTGTGTTTTTCTGCAAGAGGCTTAAAGGCATCTGCTCCCGTAATAACGCTGACGTGTCCGGGGGCAAGAAAGCCGTCAATGTCTTTGCCGTTTTTGCATAATACGTCAATAGCAGACGGCATAGTCTTAAGTGCAGTCAGAAATTTTATATTCTTAATATTCTCTTTTATTATCTTATCAAGCAAAACGGCGTAAATCGGTGTTGTTGTTTCAAAGCCTACTGCGGCGAAGATAAATGTTGTGTCCCTGTCATTTTCTGCAAGGCTCAATATCTCAAAGGGTGAGTAAACCATATGAACTCTGCCACCCTGAGATTTAACGTCTTGAAGTGCTTTAGAAGAGCCGGGGACTCTTATCATATCACCGAAGGTTACAACGCAGGTATCAGGCATTAAAGCAAGGTCGCAAAGCCTGTCAACATAGCTTGCAACAGTAACGCATACAGGACATCCCGGACCGCTTATAAGCTTTATTTTATCACTTAAAAGCGACGGTATACCGTTTTCTCTGATAGCCGCCGTATGAGTTCCGCAGACCTCCATAAGCCGAAGCTCTTTGCCGTCATATTCACTTAAATATTTAACAATCTCTTTAATATCCATTTTACAAATTTTCAAGCTCGCTGAAAATGTCAGCCATTGCCTTTGCCTCGTCCTCGGGAATGACCTGAATAATCAAGCCTGCGTGAACAAGCACATAGTCTCCAACCTTAATTTCAACGATACCCTTGTTAGCATTTACCTTATTTGAATTATAATCTATTACGGCTGTGTCGCCGTTTATTTCTATTACCTTACCCGGTGCTGCAACACACATTTTTATTCCTCCAAACAGGCAATAAATGCCTGACCGAGAGCAAGTCCTCCGTCACCGCAGGGCACCTGCTCGTTTATATAAATATCAAAGCCCTTTTCTTCAAGAAGCCTTATTGTATTTTCAGTAATTATTTTATTGTTAAATGTTCCGCCTGAAAGAACAATTTGATTTATGCCGTCACTTTTTCTGTGTTTTTCGCAAAGCTCCAAAATCATTTCGCATATCATCATATGAAAGCCTAAAGCAAGCTCTTCCTTTGGTGCATTTGCATTTTTTATCTGTGTTAAAATTTCAATAGGGTTGAGGCTTATTTCTAAAGGATAAGCCTTTTTTGCTGTTCTTGCGGTGCTTTCAAGAGCACAGGCACATTCACCCTCATAATTATTGTAATGCTTAATATCAAGCAAGGCAGATACTGCATCAAAAAGCCTGCCCATGCTTGACGATTTTACCGTGTTTATATTATTCTCTATAGCCTTGTCAATCAGGCTGTTTCCACCCAAATAGCAGGCAAGTGCCAAATCTGCATTTTTTGAAATTTCATCAGAGGCAGGCATTTTTGTATAATCCAAATGCTCTTTTCTCTCAAATTTATTTTCGTCAAATATAAAGACCTCACTGCCCCAAACTGCGCCGTCGTCACCGTAGCCTGTTCCGTCAAAGGCAAAGCCGAGAACCTTTCCTTTTAGCTTATGCTCAGCAATTACAGATGCAATATGTGCCTTGTGATGCTGAACAGTCAAATCATTGTCAAACAAATTTGACGAATAGTAATTAGGGTGCCTGTCAGCAACGATTTTTTCAGCCTTAAAGGAATGTAAATCTGCAAATCTTTTTATGTTGCTTTTAAAAGCCATTAAAGCGTCTGCGTCCTCTAAATCGCCGAAATGTTGGCTCATAAATACATATTTGTCATGGTGAAAGGCAAAGGCAGATTTTAAATCACCGCCAAGGCAAAGCGTATCCTTTTTCGCCTTTTTGTCAATTTCTATTGCAAGGGGAACATAGCCCCTTGCACGTCTGATAAACTGAGTTCTCCCTGCCGTAACCTTTAGAATACTGTCATCAAGAGAAGTTAAAATTTCTCTGTTGTGGGAAATAATATCAACGCCGAGCTTTTCTATTTCTTTGTCATTAATGATAATCGGTTCTCCGCTGATATTAGCACTTGTCATAACAAGAGGAGAAATTTCATCAAGAATTAAAATCTGTAAAGGATTGCAGGGGAGAAATGCACCGATATAATCACTTTCACCGCATACTGATTTATCAAAATCTTTTTTCTTTTCCAGCAAAACTATAGGTCTTGCAGTTGAAAGCAAAAGCTCCTTTTCTTTATCATTTACTAAGCAGTATTCCTCGATTTGTTCTAATGAGGAAAACATTACGGCAAATGGCTTTTTCTCTCTGCCCTTTATTTTTCTGATTTCGTTGACGTTTTCGGGAATATCTGTACGGCAGGCAAGATGATATCCGCCAATATCCTTAATTGCAAGGATTTTACCGCTTTTCAGTATTTCTACTGCCTTTTCAACTGTTATATTTGTAACCGGACCGCAGTCGTTACAGGCTATTGTTTGAGCGTGGCACCGTCTGTCAGAGGGGGTGGTGTATTCCTTTTGACAGCCTTTGCACATTTCAAAATGAGACATAGTAATGTTTTCCCTGTCATAGGGAAGATTTTTTATGATTGTATATCGGGGACCGCAGTTAATACAGCTTATAAAAGGGTGGTGAAATCGTCTGCTTTTACTGTCCATTAATTCCCTTTCACAGTCGGGGCAGGGGGCAAGGTCAGGTGTAATGAACGGTGTGTCAAAATCCCTTGATGATGAAACGATTTTAAAATCATCAAATGCCGTTTCATCAATTTCTTCTCTTTCAAAGGACTTGATTTCAAACATAGAAACAAGACGTTGGATATATTTATCCAACGTCTGTGAATCCTTACTGATTATCAATTCGACGCTGCCGCCTGAATTTTTTATCTGACCTTTTACATCGTATTCAAGGGCAAGTCTTTGGGCAGTAGGTCTGAAGCCGATACCCTGAACAATCCCCCTGAAGGTTAATTTAACAGTCATATTATTCCTTGTGAAGTACGCAAAGTCCCTTTTCGCCGTCGTCCTCTGTCATTGAAAGCGCCTTAAACTTAATGCAGGCATCAACACAGGCACCGCACTGAACGCATTTGTCACGGTCGATAGTCCAGGTTTTAGCCTCTTTTCTGTCAACCGTTATACATTCCTGCGGACATTTTCTTGCACAAAGACCGCAGAGAATACATTTCTCCATATCGTTTGTAACCTTGCCGGCAGGTGTTTCCGGAATAGGCTGACTGTATGAGTCAACAGTTTTATCCTCTGACGGCTGAGTGTAGCCCGGAACGATTGAAAGACATTTTTTTGGGCAGGCAGTAACACAGCTGCCGCACTGAACACAGCCCATTCTTTCAATAGTCCAGGTCTTTGTATTTCTGTCAACGGTAATAGCACCTGACATACATTTTCTTGAGCAAAGACCGCACATAATGC
>CALYNW010000158.1 GCA_945224895.1 uncultured Clostridia bacterium | reverse complement strand
AATTTATATCCCCTGCCCCAAACGGTTTTGATATAGTCGCAGGAGCTGTCAGCCTCCTTAAGCTTTTCACGCAGGCGGTTAATATGAACCGTCAGCGTTGACGTATCACCGAGAGAGTCATAGCCCCAAACAGACTCAAAAAGCTCATCCTTGGCAAAAACAGAATTGGGCTGAGACGCAAGAATATACAAGACGTCAAATTCCTTTTTAGTAAGAGAAATTTCCTTACCGTCAACAAGCACCTGACCCGATGTCTTATCCATAACAAGACCGTCCATAGTAAGCACATCACTTTTTTCCTTTGAATTTGTAAGCGTTTTGTATCTGCTTATATGTGCCTTAACCCTTGCCACAAGCTCACCGGGAGAAAAGGGCTTAACTATGTAATCATCTGCACCGAAGCCGAGACCTGTTATTTTGTCAAGCTCCTCCTTTTTTGCAGAAACAAAGATAATGGGAATATTTTTTTCGTTTCTTATTTTTTTACAGATTTCAAAGCCGTTTATACCCGGAAGCATCACGTCAAGAATAATCAAATCAAAATCGTCATTGATTGCCTTCTCCATACCTGCTTCACCGTCGCAGGCAGTTACTGCCTCAAAGCCGCTTGCTTCAAGATAATCCCTTTCAAGTCGGAGAATATTTGAATCGTCCTCAACTATTAAAATTTTACTCATTCCAAGACCTCCTTTTTAGGCAGTGAAATAAATATTGAAAGCCCCTGATTTTCCCGACTGCTTGCCCAAATCAGTCCGCCGTGAAGCTCAACAATCTGCTTGCATACCGACAGTCCCAAGCCGGAGCCCTGAGAAACCTTTGTTCGTGCAGGGTCGGCACGATACATTGCGTCAAATATTTTAGAAAGACTCTTTTTATCTACACCTATACCGTTATCGGAAATTTCCAAAATTACGCTTCTGTCATATTCGCTTAAGGTTATGTCAATTCTGCCCTGAGCATCATCTCTTGCATATTTGATTGAGTTGGAAATTATGTTGCTGATAACTCTTGAAAAGGCGTCAGGGTCAATGCTTACAAGGGTATTGGAATCACAGTTAATAAGTATACTGAAATTAAAATTATGGCTGTCAAGAACTGTTTTAATCTCTCTTGCTCCGTCCTCAACAAATTCTCTGATGGGTATATCCTCTTTGTTGAGCCTGTAGCCCTTAAGCTGAAACTTTGAAATCGCCAGCAAATCATCAAGTATTTTTTCGGTATCGTTTATAGAGGAGCAAATAGTTTGAAGATAAAGCGTCTGCTTTTCGGGAGTATCGGCAATGCCGTCAAGCAGTCCCTCGGCATATCCCTTGGCTGACGTCAGCGGAGTTCTTACATCATGGGCTATTCCTGCGATAAGCTCCTTTCTTTCCTCCTCTGCCTTGTTTTGGCGTTCAATGGAATTTTTAAGTCTTAATCGCATTTCGTTAAAGCTGTCCACCGTTTGTCCCAGCTCATTTGTAGACTTATAATCTATTTCATAATCAAGATTACCTCTTGATATTTCATCAGCACCCTGAGCAATTTTCTTAATAGGCGTAACTATTGTGCCTGACGTTATTGAAGATATAACCGCAATGGCAATGACAAATAACAGAACAATTATGAGCACAAGTATTCCGGTCCTGCCAAGAAGAAGCTTTGTAAAATCCTTTGCAGTTATTCTGTGAGAGGCGTCATTTACCGTATAGTCATCATTTACTATGATTATTTTATAATCCCCGTCACTTGACTGAGCGTGATTTACAATCACAAGACCGTTATCACCGAAATAGTTTACGTCTTCATCTGTCTGAACCTTAATAATCGATTCAGCCTTGTCAAGCACCTGCCGGGCACTTCCGGTGGAGTAAAATTCTTTTCCGTCACGTTCTATATAAATTGACGAGCCTATACTTTCAAGAGATAAAGCAATGCCTTTTATCTTTTCAAGCTTTTCCTCCTGACTGTTATCACCCGTAAGCTCATCTGTAATTCCCGTCAAGGTCTGAGACCACTGGATTTGATTAATAGTGCTGTAGGAATTTGTTGTAACCGTGGAAAAGTTGAAAAACGAGCCGGCGGTTGTAAAAAGCACTGTTGAGCAGGTTGCTATTATTATAATGGGTATTACTATGGCAAGAACGGCAGTAATGGCTATTCTCGTGTTTATCTTGAGGTTTTTTGAACTTCTTTTCTTTTCCTGCTTCAAAAAATCACCTGCCGGTCTTTTTCCTATTTATACTGTCAATTAAATTTCCGAGATGGAGAGAAGCAAAGGAGTAAAAGTCAACCTCGGGAGCATCATCACTCCTTGTTACCTGATATTTTATCAAGCCGGTCATCCCCGATACTATGTATTCTATGGAGAATTCACTTATACCCTCAATATCATTTTTAATAAGGTCAAGGGCACGTCTGATTATATCCTGAATTTTTTTAATAATTAAATCGGAGCCTGAGCTTGTCAGCAAAATTCTGTAGGCATCCTTGTCCTCGGCAATAATCGAATCTCCCATTTTCATTATTCTTGCGGCAGAATCAATGTCAACCCTCAGAAGCTGTTCACGTCTGATTTGCTTTCCTGTTCCGAAAAACAGCTTTCTCATAAGCTCATCGCAGATTTTATTAAGCAAATCATATTTATCCTCATAGTGAAGATAAAAGGTATTTCTGCTTATCATTGCCTTGTCCGTAATGTCCTTGACTGAAATGTGCTCAAAGCCCTTTTCCTCCACAAGAATGAAAAATGCTTCCTTAATTGCCTTTTGAGTTCTCTTAATTCTAAGGTCAAGGGTCCCGTCTTTTTTAGCCATTTTGCTTCCTCCCTGTCGGTTTAATGACACGTGTTAATTATTTAACTTGCCATATTGTACCATAACAACATTGCTTTTTTCAAGAAAAATAAAAAATTATAATACATTTTTTATAAATTGTTCATTTTGCTGTTCGGCTCTAATATAAATAAAAAATATAGTAAACATTTTACCTGTTTTTGTTGACTTAATTAAAAATTTAAATTATAATTAACGTGAGTTTAACATAGGGAGGTATGTTTTTTGGCTATTGCAACCTTCAAAAGATACGAAAAGAAGTATCTTATCACAAAGCAACAGCTTGACGAAATTATGCCCTCCCTGCTGGAATATATGGACCTTGACCCATTTTGCATAGGCGGTAATGAATACAGGATTTACAGTATTTATTACGACACGGATAACCACGATATTATCAGGCAAAATTCGTCAAAGCCGGTATACAAGGAAAAAATGAGAATTCGCTCTTATTATGACCGTAAGGACCCTGAGGATAAAATCTTTATGGAAATAAAAAAGAAGAGCGAGGGACAGGGAAACAAAAGAAGAATTAAGTTAAAAATTAAGGAAATCGAGCCCTTTGTAAACGACGGTATCCTTCCCGAAACAAAGGATTATCTTTCCGCTCAGGTTGCAAAGGAGCTTGCCTATTTTCTTAAAAATAACAAGGTACACCCTGCCCTTTACGTACAGTATGACAGATTGGCACTATTTGGAAAAGAGGATAAAAATTTCCGTATGACCTTTGACAGAAATGTCAGAACGAGAAGAAGCAATTTCCAATTCGGCGAAAGCGATGAGGATGAGCTGCTTTTACCCGGCGGAGAATACATTATGGAAATTAAAATTCTCGGTGCAATGCCTCTTTGGCTTACTCATCTTCTCAGCGAGCATAAGCTGTTCAGCAGGGGATTTTCAAAGTACGGCGTAAAATCTGTCTCTTATACACATCTCCGAGCCCACGAGACTAGGCATGATCTC
>CALYNW010000157.1 GCA_945224895.1 uncultured Clostridia bacterium | reverse complement strand
AGCATAACATACTTATCCTTCAGGGAATTACCGGCATTTACAAATTCGGAAAAATTATAAAGCTGCTCTGCTGTTGAAATCAAAAACGGCTCATCCTTAGTACCCTTACCGCCACTGCGCCAAGAGGTATTTTTTTCGTCATATGTCTTCTCCCATACAGCAAGCTCAATACCGTCATTTATTGTATAGCTCTTTATCTTCTCATAGCCGTTACTCCAACAGTATCTTGAAAGCTCCTTATACATACTGAGATATGTCTTAAGCTCCGAATATGAAAACTGCATATCACTGTATCTTATATCGGCATTTGAGACATTGTAAATTATAATGTAAGAAGCGTCATATCTCTTGACACTGTTTATTTTCTTTAATGAGTTACTGTCATAAGACAAATCAAAGAAGGAAAGGTTTTCATTTTCAATTTCAGATAAAAACTCAACCCTCGGGAATGCAACAGTCCTGCTGTCACCTATGGTTTCCTTTGTATATGAATAAAACTCATTAAGCGTATTTTCATCCTCGTCATAGGGTGTAAAGCATTCAACCGATGTGATTGAAAAGCCTGAATTTTTAGGTGTGTAATGCAGTGCATAAATTCCCGAAATGGCAATAGCCCCGGCAATACCGACGCATACAACTGCATTTACAGGGATTTTTATTATTTTTTTGCCCTTTGCACCTATGAAAAATGAAATCGTCCCATCAATATAAAGGATAACGAGCATAGCCAAAAGTGCAAGGCTTTCAACAAGAGCTGCTATATTAAGGTTAAGCTCAGAGCTGTTGAAGCTTGGGAACAGCTCGTCCTTCGTAGCAATAAGGAATATAAACTGAAAAGCAAATAAAATCAAATATACATAATCAAGCCACTTTACTTCCTTTTTATTCAGGAAGAAAAGAAGCGGTATAATCATATATACTATTGAGTAAATATAGCTGAAGCCGGGTACCAATATCAGAATAAGAGAAATTACAGCATATAATTTCCACTTATCCTTGAAGTTACCGAAAAGGATTAAGAACAAGCCTCCGATAACAGTCAAAACAAGAACAACATTTCCTAAAGTCTCAAACATACGGCTGTGGTTGAAAATTTGTCCAAGGAGACCGAATGTATTTGAAATACTAACCTTGTAGCCGTATCCCTTGTTTCCAAACATTGAGGAGGTATAAAGAATATTCTTAATCAGTACGAAAAGCTGTGAAAATCCTCCGACAAATATAAACGGAACAAAGAAAAACAGTATTCCGTAAAAAATACACCAAGCAATATTTTTATAGTTATTTTTCTTTTTGAGAAGCAGTAATCCGAAAACCACAGGATAAATTTTAATTGCGACACAAATTGCAAGGCAGATATAGGCAAGATGTCTTTTTACCGAGCTTTCGGAATCGTATTCACATACATAATAGAGCAAAAGAGGAATAACCAGTATTAAGATATTTCCCCTCTCTATTAAGTAAATCATAGGGTAGGAAAACAGTGCACAAAAAGCAAATAATAATTTATCGGCAACATTACCGTCCTTATACTTCATTACAAGCTTTATTAAAAGAACGTAGCAAACGATTGTAAAGCATACAATCATAATCATACCGAGCGATGTTTCCCTAACCTCTATGGCTTTCATTGATGAAACATCAAAAAACATTGAGCAAAGCTTATAAAACAAAACAACTAACGGTGGATAAATAACTCCTGCTTCACCGTATGCGTCACCACTGCAATCAACAATACTGTTAAAGAAATCCATAAAAACATCGTTTTTGTTAAACAGGAGATTTGAAACAGTGGCTCCGTTAGAAAATATTCCTGCAATAAGACAAGAGATTAACGCAATTATTGATATTGCATAAAACAGCTTGCCTGTATTGTTTATTTTAGAGGGGTTGCCGAGCTTTTTGTTCATTTCAGTTTTTCCTCGCTTTTGTTTTCTTCTTTAAAATTTATTCTTTCCTCTTCAACAACAAGGGGTCTGTTCATAATTCGAGCATTCATACTCATTATATATTCTCCGATAAAGCCAAGGAAGAAAAGCTGAATACCGCCTAAAAACATTGAGCATATAATAGCAGGTGCGGTACCGCCTGGGAATCTGTCCCACCATATCAGCTTCATAACGAGATATACGATACCGATTATAAAGCTTATAATACCTATTCCAAAGCCTGTAAAGGTTGCAATACGAAGTCCGATTTTTGTATATGAGGTAAAGGAAAGCATTGCCGCATCATAAAGGCTGTAGAAATTGTTATGAGTTTTTCCTGCCTTACGCTTAGGCTGCTCAAATTCTATGTCCTTTCTCTTATATCCAAGCTCCGCAACAATTCCCCTGATAAACGGAGTAGGGTCGTCAAGGTCACGGAGAACCTCAATAAAGCTCCTGTCGTAAAGTGCAAAGCCTGTAAAATGCTCAATCTGCTCAACAGATGACATTTTCTTAATAAGCTTGTAATAGCAGGTACGGGCAAAACGCATAATTCTGTTTTCCTTGCTTGTGCTTTTTATAGCACAAACAATCTTGTAGCCGTCTTCCCATTCCTTAATGAATTTCGGTATCATTTCAACAGGGTCCTGAAAATCGGCGCAAATGGGAATGACGCAGTCACCGTCCACATGGAGCATACCGTAATAGGGAGAATTAAACTGCCCGAATTTTTTAGCATTTAATATTGCCTTAACCTTTGGATTTTTTTTACAAATTTCCCTGATTAAAGGTCTTGTCCCGTCAGTAGAGCAGTTATCCATTATGAGAATTTCGTAATCATATTGGGGAAGCTCCGTTGTAATCTCGTTAATTACGGCATCACAAATCTGCACGATATTATCCTGCTCATTGTAGCAGGGAATCATAATTCCTATTTTTTTCATTTCGCTACCTCTTTTCATTTATGGCTTTGTACCACTCAACAGTATTTTTTATACCTGTTTCAAAATCAACTGTCGGCTCAAAGCCTGTATCTCTCTGCAAATCGGTGATGTCTGCACAAAGATACATAACCTGATTTGGAAAATAATCAACTGCTCCGAAATTGCATTTTGCATTCGGTGCCGTAATATCACGGATAGTTGTAATATACTCCTTTAGGCTTTTTGTTTTTCCCGAGCCTATGGTATAAATCGCATCGGGCTTTCCTTTTTCTGCAACAAGATAAAAGGCATTTGCAATATCTGCGTTATAGCAAAAATCCCATTGCTGTTCACCCTTGGTAAAACCGCAGTCCTCACCGTTAAGAAACTTAATTATTGTACTCATAACCATAGTATGAGCACCGTCACCGGGACCGTATGCAGATAAAATCCTGCACCATTCGTGGCGAATACCCAGCTGATTGCAGAGAATTCTGCTCATTTTTCCCGAGGCAAGCTTCGCAATACCGTAGCCGTTGTCGGGATTGGTTGGAGAATCGGGAGCAACCCTTGTTCCGTCGGGAAGTCTGCCGTTTTCCGCCTGACTGCCTGCACCTACAAAGACATCACAGCCGAATCGGTGGGCAAGCTTAACAGCCTCAAGCTCATTTTTTATATTATTCGTCTGAAGAAGCATATCGTTTCTGTCCTTGCCGTAGGGACCTGCCCATGCAAGATGAAAGAAAACGTCATATTTCTCATTATCCGTATTTTGAAAATCCGCCATCTCGTCAAGAGAACAGTACGCAATTTTAACAAGAGGACTTTTCGGTATCTTGTCAACCCTGCCCTCTTTACGCACAAGAACGAGTGCTTCAACATTTTCACTGATTAATTTATTTACAAGTGCAGTGCCGACAGCACCTGTTGCACCTGTTACAATAGCTTTTTTCAT
>CALYNW010000156.1 GCA_945224895.1 uncultured Clostridia bacterium | reverse complement strand
GTATAGGTGCCGCCTGCTATCCCGAGGTACATCCCGAATCACCGAACAGGGTAGAGGATATAGCAAGGCTTAAGGAAAAGGTTGACTGCGGTGTTGACTTTCTTACGTCTCAAATGTTTTTCGATAATGAGAAATTTTTGAATTTCCGTGAAATGTGTGCTATTAAAGGGATAAATGTTCCGATTATTGCAGGTATTATGCCTATAACAAATGCAAAGCAGATTAAAAGAAGCGTTGAGCTTTCAAATTGCTCTCTGCCGAGAAAATTTGAAAAAATTATGGAGAGATTCGGCGAGAATCCCGACGCAATGAAGCAGGCGGGAATAATTTATGCCACGGAGCAAATAATTGATTTAATGGCAAACGGTGTAAATAATATTCATATTTACACTATGAACAAGTCTGACGTTGCCCATAAAATTATGGAAGGACTGTCTGAAATAGTAAATGAACAGAACTGAAATTCTCCATTATCTCCGTACTGCGTCAAATACTGATGATGAAAGACTGCTTTCCCTGATTGATGACTGCTGTGACGAAGTCAACCGATGCGTCAGACCTAAAACCATTCACAGAATTTTTGACTGTACCGTTACAGAGGATAAGCTTATTATAGGGAATTATTGCTTCAGCAGTAAAAGGCTTGCAGATAATCTTTCGGGTTGTAAAAAAGTGTGCATTTTCGGTGCAACCCTTGGCACCGAGTGCGACAGATTGCTTAGAACCTATGCCCCTACCGATATAACAAAAACTGCGGTTCTTCAGGCTTGTCTTGCCTCAAAGATTGAGGAGGTCTGTGACAGCCTTGAGGACGAGCTAAAGGCACAGGGTATGACCTTAAGACGGCGTTATTCACCGGGGTATTTTGACCTTGATATAAAAGAAAACAAAAAGATATTTGAATTGATGGATATAACAAAGCGTATCGGACTTACACTTACCGACACCTGTCAAATGGTGCCTACAAAGTCTGTTACGGCTTTTATAGGAATTGAAAATGATTAGATTTTTTGACGGTGGTATGGGCAGTATGCTCAACCTTGCGGCAGGAGAACTGCCTGAAAAGCTTAATATCAGCGAGCCTGAAAGAGTGCTTGCGGTTCATAAGGCATATGCCGAGGCAGGTGCGGAATTTATCACAGCCAACACCTTCGGTGCAAATGCTCTTAAATATGACAATGTAGAGGAGCTTGTTAAGGCAGGCGTTTCCCTTGCGAAAAAGGCAGGGAAAAAGGTTGCTCTTGATTTAGGTCCCACAGGTAAGCTTCTTAAGCCTATGGGCGACCTTGATTTTGAAAGGGCAGTAGAGCTTTATGCACAGGTTGTAAATGCCGGCAAGGATGGCTCGGATGTTGTTATAATTGAAACTATGAGCGATACCTATGAGCTTAAGGCGGCAGTGCTTGCTGTTAAGGAAAACTGTGATTTGCCTGTTATTGCGTCTATGATTTTTGATGAAAAGGGCAGACTTCTCACAGGTTCAGACGTTCAGTCGGCAGCTGCAATGCTTGAGGGACTTGGTGTTGACGTCATAGGCTTTAACTGCGGTCTCGGTCCAAAGCAGATGATTTCACTTTTAAAGGAGTTGAGACAGCATACTTCTCTTCCTATTATTGTAATGCCTAATGCAGGATTGCCTGAATCGGTTGACGGCAAGACGGTTTATAATGTCTCTCCCGAGGAATTTGCCGAGGATATGTATGAGATTGCCAAAATCGGCGTGTCATATTTAGGCGGCTGCTGCGGAACTACGCCCGAGCATATCAGACAGATGATAGAGCTTTGCAAAAATGTCCCTGATTCTGTTCCCGAAAGGAAGAATAAAACCGTTGTTTCCTCCTATTCCTCTTCAGTTGAAATCGGTGAGGTGCCTGTTATTATCGGCGAAAGAATTAATCCTACAGGTAAAAAGCTTTTTAAAGAGGCTCTGAGAAATAACGATATTGATTATATTATCAAAGAGGGTATTGCGCAAAAGGATAAAGGCGCCCATATCCTTGATGTAAATGTAGGCTTGCCTGAAATTGACGAGGTTAAAATGCTGACTGAGGCGGTGTTTAATCTTCAAAGCGTTTTGCCTTTGCCTTTACAGCTTGATTCATCAAATACAAAGGCACTTGAATCTGCTATGCGTATTTATAACGGCAAGGCTATGATAAATTCAGTAAACGGCAAGCAGTCGTCAATGAGTGAGGTTTTTCCCCTTGTAAAGAAGTACGGCGGTGTTGTTGTCTGCCTTTGTCTTGACGAAAACGGTATTCCGGAAACTGCACAGGGCAGAATTGATATTGCCGAAAAGATTATAAAAACAGCCGAAGAATACGGAATTGATAAAAAGGACCTTGTTGTTGACGCTCTTACAATGACGATTTCAACCGATAAGGATAACGCAAAGGAAACGCTTAAGGCAGTTAAATATATCAGAAATGAGCTTGGCGTCGGTACTGTTTTAGGTGTTTCAAATATCAGCTTCGGTCTGCCGAAAAGGGAAGCAGTCAATACTGCCTTTTTCACTCTTGCACTTGAAAACGGTCTGTCCGCAGGCATTATCAATCCTTTAAGCGACGCTATGATGAATGCGTACTATTCATTTAATGCACTGTCAGGCTTTGATGAAAACTGTACTGAATATATTGAGTCTGTTACGGCATCCGAAAATAATAAGCCTGCCGTTTCCGAGCAGCAGGATTTAAAAAGTGCAATAATAAAGGGTATGCGTGATGATGCAGGCGCTTGTGCAGGTAAGCTTCTTGAGGATACACCGGCAATGGATGTTATAAATAACTATATCATTCCTGCCCTTGATGTTGTTGGCGACGGCTTTGAAAACAATAAAATTTTCCTGCCACAGCTTTTAATGAGTGCCGATGCGGCAAAGGAGGCATTTGACGTTATCAAAAAGCACCTTACAGTTAAGGGCGAACAGAAGGCAAGCGGTCATAAGGTGGTAATTGCAACTGTTGAGGGCGATATCCACGATATAGGAAAAAATATAGTTAAGGTTCTGATGTCAAATTACGGCTTTGATATGATTGATTTGGGTAAAGACGTTAAGTGTGAAAGGGTACTTGAGGCAGTTAAGGAAAATGACTGTAAGCTTGTGGGGCTTTCTGCACTTATGACTACTACCGTACCTAATATGGAAAAGACAATTAAGCTTATCCACGATAATACAGACGCCAAGGTTTTTGTCGGCGGTGCAGTATTAACAAAGTCGTATGCAAAAATGATTAACGCCGATTTCTATGCTAAGGACGCTATGGAGAGCGTAAGAATAGCCAAGGAGTTTTTCGGAGGTGACGAGAAATGATGGTTTCAACTAAGGGCAGATATGCCCTGAGAATTATGATTGACCTTGCCGTTCACGGCAAAGAAGGTCCCGTTTCCTTAAAGGACATTGCACAAAGAGAGGATATCGGAATTAAATATCTTGAAATCATAGTGGCATCTCTTAATAAAAACGGACTGCTTGAAAGCTCAAGAGGAAAAAACGGAGGATACAGACTTAACAAATCCCCCGAGGAATATTCAATCTCATCAATCTTAAATGCCGCAGAGGGTAGCTTGGCACCTGTTGCCTGTGTTGAAGCAGAGGATAGCTGTGAAAATGCACATCGCTGTAAAACCTATACTCTGTGGAAGGAGCTTGATGATGTTATTGAAAATTTCCTTTCCTCCAAAACCTTAGCAGATATAGTTTAATTAGTACATACAAAAAAGCTGTACTTGATGATTGTGATCAAGTACAGCTTTTTGTTTTTTATGTTTTATCAGTTTTTAAGGCTGTGGAGAGGAGCGGGGATTTTTCCGCCTCTGTTAATAAA